>VERK01000068.1 GCA_018882725.1 Actinomycetota bacterium
CTTCTCGGCCCGCTGGCGATCGGAGGCAAGTTCGGCCACCCGCGTCTCGTACGACTCGAGTTCGGCCAGCCGCGCCCGACTCTCGTCTCCGTACGCGATGACGTCGGCCAACGTCTCGCCGTACTTACGACGCAGATCACGGAGCATCTGTCGGCGTTGACGTAACTGTGCCAACCGCTCGGGGTCGTCGAGACACTCCTCTCCCATCGATCGGATGTCGTGAGCGATGTCGGCCAACTCGGCCGACGCGCCACGCAGCCGCATCACGAGTTCGGCGAACGGTGAGCGCGAACCGAGAGCACCGAGCGCCGCCGCCACGCGATCGATCGCCGCGCCGTCACCCGTGAGCAGATCGTGCGCGAGTTCAGCCGCTTCGCGATGGGCCGACGCGTCGGCGAGAACGTCTTCTTCGCGCTCGCATTCGCTGTCCTCGTCGGGAGACGCGATGGCGACGCCGTCGATCTCTTGCACCTGGAAACGCAGCAGGTCGATCTCGCGCGCGCGGGCCCTTTGATCTCCGCCGAGTGAAGCCATGGCGGCGTCGATCTCGGTGAGACGAGCGCGGGCCTCACGCAGTGGTACGAGGTCGGTGCCAGCGAACGTGTCGAGGGCGGCGCGTTGCACCGCGGTGGTGAGCAGACCCTGGTGCGCATGTTGTCCGTGGATGTCGACCAGTTGAGTTCCGATTTCGGCCAATTGCGCCACGGTCGCCAGGCGTCCGTTCACGTAGGCCCGACTGCGACCATCGGTGGGAATCACACGGGCCAGCACCCACTCGTCGTCGCCCGCGACGAACCGGCCCTCCACACGCGCTTCACTGGCGCCCGGCCGCACACAGCCCGTGTCGGCTCGGCCACCCACTAGCAACTCGAGCGCCTCGACGATCATCGTCTTGCCGGCACCGGTTTCACCAGTGACGACCACCAGGCCAGCACCGATCACGAGATCGAGGCGATCGATCACACCGAGGTCTTCGATGTGCAGTTCGGCCAACACGGTCAGCGGTCGGCCAGGCCGAATTTGGTCTTCAGGATCTGGTGGAAGCGACGAGCGTGCAGACGCACGAACACCGCTGGCTGCTTCGATTCGCGACAAACGATCCGGTCTCCCGGACGGAGTTCGCCGAGGAACTCGCCGTCGACGGCCAAGCCCACGGGGCGCGTGCCGGTCACGGTGACCACGACGGCCTCCTCGGGCCCGAGAACGAGAGATCGATCGAACAACATGTGCGGCGACAATGGTGTGACGAGGACGGCCCGCAGGAGCGGAGACACGATCGGGCCACGCGCCGACAGCGAGTACGCCGTCGATCCGGTGGGCGTGGCCACGATGAGCCCATCGGCTTGGTACGTGGTGAACGGGGCCCCGTCGATGTCGACAGCCAAGCGCACGGTGTGACCGGCCGTGAGTTTCTCGAGCGATGCCTCGTTGAGGGCCCGGTGCCGCTCTACCGATCCACCTCGATGAACTTCGACGTCGATCACGGTGCGCGACTCGAGCGAGTGGCGTCCGGCCATCACGTCGTCGAGGGCGGCGATGATGGCCGGCGGTTCGACCTCGGAGAGATACCCGAGCAAACCCACGTTGACGCCGAGAACCGGGACGTCACGGCCAGCGATCAACTTGACCGTGCGCAACATCGTTCCGTCGCCACCGATGCTCAGTGCCAGAGTCACCGACCCGATGTCGGAGAGATCGTTCACCTGAGATCCCGACAACCCGAGATTCGCACGGTCGTCAGCGGTGGCGACCACACGGTGCCCACGCTCGACCAACCACTCGACGGCCCGGCGCGCAACACCGTCGGCTTCGTCGCGATCGGCGTGGCCGACCACCAGCACGGTGTGCGCGGTGCCGCTCATGGCGACAGTCTCGCACGAACCCTTGCGTGCAGGAGGAACTCTTTGTTGCCTTCGCCACCCGTGATGGGTGACTCGACCAGGCCCAATACGTCGGCGCCGGCATCATCGAACGCCTCGCTCACCGTGTCGCAGGCCTGGCGATGCAAGTCGGGGTCGGTGACGACTCCGTGGCCGCGACTCACTTCGCGGCGCCCCACCTCGAATTGCGGCTTCACGAGTGCCACGACATCGGCTCCATCGCGAGCCATGCCCACCAATGCTCGGGCCACGACGGTGAGGGAGATGAACGACAAGTCGGCCACCACCAGATCGACTCGTCCGCCGTACTGATCGGGTTCGATCTCGCGGACGTTGACGCGTTCGACGACGTCGACCCTTTCGTCATGACGAATCTTCGGATGGAGTTGTCCGTGTCCCACGTCGAGGGCGATCACCCGCCGCGCGCCGCGCTGTAGCAGACAGTCGGTGAATCCACCGGTGGACGCACCGGCATCGAGAACCAGGCGGTCGGTCACGTCGATCGCGAACGAGTTCAACGCATGGTCGAGTTTCTCGCCACCGCGACTCACGAAGCGAGCCGGTGGACCACTCACGACAACGGCATCACCGGGGTCGACCAATCGCGACGACTTGTCGGCGATCGCGCCGTTGACCAGAACGCGATGCTCGTCGATGAGCATCGAAGCTTCCGTTCGGCTCGACACCAGTCCGCGTCGCACCAATTCGGTATCGAGTCGTTGGCGACGCGTCACGACGACTCGATCAGCCAGCGCGCCACCGCGGCCAGGTCGGTCACGTCGAGGTGCACTTCGAGTCCGTCGGCATCGAAGTCGGTACGGGCCGCTCCGACGGGTGTGACACCCGAGCGCACCAACGCATAGCGGCACCCGAGTGTGCGCGCGAAGAGGCCATCGGTGGAGGGTCGATCACCCACCATCACCGCATCGGCCGGCAAACCTCCCAGGATGTCGCGCACGACCATCGCCATCGCGATGTTCGGCTTACCCGCTATGACCGGATCGACACCCGCGGCGGTGGCAATGGCGGCGACGATGGAACCGCCGCCCGGAATCGGACCATCCGGGGTCGGATAGGTCGCATCGTCGTTGGTGGCGATGAGACGCGCACCGCGGCGCACTGCTCCAGCCGCACGGCGCATGATCTCGTAATCGAAGTGGCGATGGAAGCCCACCATGACGGCGTCGATCGGCGACGAGTCGGCCACGTCGTGCGGGATGGAGATGGCACCCCGCGCACCAATGGCCTCCTCGACACCGGGTCCACCGCACACCAGGATTCGCTCCCCGGCTTCGACGAGTCGTGCACCGGCCAAAGCCGAGGTGACCACGTCGCCAACGGCCGGGACACCCACGGCCGACAACGCGCGCTCTTGATCGGCCACCGTGGCCGACGAATTGTTGGTGACGAACAGAACCCGATGACCCCGGGCCCGCAACGCCGCGATGGCCTCGGCCGAACCCGCGATGGGCCGGTGCGCGAGCCACACCACGCCATCGAGATCACACAGAACCGGAACCGGGCTCACGGGTAGTGATCCTGCCACCTCCGTGACAACCTGTACGGGTGCCCCGTTTCGAACCGTTCCGCGCCCTCCGCTACGACCACTCGTCACCGAGCGACTTCCAGGCCGTGATGGCTCCGCCCTACGACGTGCTCTCCGACGCCGACCGGGCCGAATTGGCCGGCCGTCATCCACACAACATCGTGCACGTCGACGTGCCGATGGAAGCCGATGGTCCTGGTCGTTACGACGCCGCCGCCCGCGTCCTGCGCGACTGGATCGATCGCGGTGTGGTGCGACTCGACCCCACCCCCTCGTTCACCATTTACCGCATGGACTTCACCGACGAGTCGGGGCGGCAGCGGCGAACGTCAGGCGTGATCGGTGCCCTCGAAGTGGTCGACGAAGGAGCCGGCGGGGTACTCCCCCATGAGCGCACCACACCGAAGGCCAAGACCGACCGCCTCGACCTCACACGTGCGACGCGCACCAACTTGTCTCCGGTGTGGGGACTCTCGCTCACACCCGGACTCACCTCTCTCCTCGACGAACCGGGCGAGCCCGTCGGTTCGGTGGAGTTCGATGGGGTGATTCACACGTTCGAACGAGTGAGCGACCCGAGCCGGGTGGCCGCCATCGCACGAGCCGTTGGTTCACACGACGTGGTGATCGCTGACGGACACCATCGTTACGCCATCAGCCGAACTTTCCGCGACGAGGAACGCGCGGCCGGTCGCACGGTCGACACCACCATGACCTACGTGGGCGAACTGATCGCCGATCAGTTGAGCGTCGACGCGATTCATCGTCTCTACTCGGGCATTTCGTTCACCGATCTTCGTACCAATTTGGCGTCGTCGTTCGTCATCGAGCCCCTCGGAGTCGTGACTCCAGCCGTCACATCGACCATGTACGAACGCGGCGCTCTGGTACTGGTGGCACCCGATGGCACCGGTGAACTTCTCGTCCCGAAACCAGTTGTCTTCGCCGAAGTGCGCGACCTCGACGGCGCGCGCCTCGAGCACGCCCTGGCGAACGTGTCACACGAGGTGACGTACCAGCACGGCGTTGCCAACGTGGTCGACATCGTGGCCGCTGGCGGTTCGATCACGGCCGGAATTCTCATCCGGCCGGTGTCCGTCGCCGAGATCAGGCGCACCGCCGACGAGGGGTTGCTGATGCCGCCGAAGTCGACGTTCTTCACTCCGAAGTTGCGAACCGGTCCGGTGCTCCGACCAGTGGACGCGAACTGATCGACCTCAGGTGAGTGAAGCGGCGTAGATGCTCGCAATGGCCGCGTCGAGTGCCGCGTCGAACTCGGCGTCCGACTGCTTCGCCGACAAACCCTCGGTGAGCGCACGCGAGAAGCTGGCGATCACACCGTGGTTGTGGCTCAACTTGGTATTGGCATCGTCGCGCGAATAGCCCCCCGACAGAGCAACGACCCGCAGCACGCTCGGATGCTTCACGAGTTCGAGGTAGTAGTCGTCGGTGTCCGGCAAGGTGAGTTTGAGCATCACGGGCTGATCGGCCGGCTGTCGATTCAACTCGGCCAACAGTTCGTCGCGCAGGATCCTCTCGGCCTCGGCCTTGTTCGGACTGTGGATGTCGACTTCGGGCTCGATGATCGGCACCAGGCCGTGCCCGAGGATCTGACGCCCCACGGCGAACTGCTGAGCGACCACGGCCTTGATGCCGGCCGGGTCGGCCAACTTGATGACCGAACGCATCTTGGTACCGAAGATTCCCTTGGCGACCGCCCGAGTGAGAAGCGCGTCGAGGTCGGGCATGGGCTTCATGATCTGCGCACCATTGGCCTCGTCGGCCAGACCCTTGTCGACCTTGAGGAACGGCACGACCTTCTTGACGTTCCAGAGGTAATCAGCAGTCCCGCGACCTTCGATGTCTCGATCCATGGTGCCCTCGAAGAGGATCGCCCCGAGAACACGTTCGCCGTTGAACGCTCGACTGGTGATCATCCGCGAGCGCATGCCGTGGATGAGATCGAACATCTGCGCGTCACCTGAATACTCGCTCTCGGCGATGCCGTAGAGCTTGAGGGCCTTGGGGGTGCTGCCGCCGCTCTGGTCGAGCGCGGCGATGAATCCTTTGGCGCTGCGCAGGCGTTCGAGTTGCTCGGCGTTCATTCCGTCACCTTTCGATCGAGACGGGCCGAGCGTAGTTCTCACACCACGAGCGTTCCGAGAACCCGACGTACTTCCCCGATGTGGCGTTCGACTCGGCTGCGCTGGCCAGCCGGAACGACCTCGTGGGCCACCACTTCGGTGCGACTGCCCGGACCGTTGGTCCCGCGAAAGAATCGACGGCGGACTTCACCGATCACCACGACCGGCGAGCCAGCCTTGAGTTTCTCGAGTTCGGCCACGCGCCGCGGATCGACCACGGTGACCGGCGCCGAGCGGCGAGAACCTTCGTCGGAGTCGGTGGTGACTTCGAGAGTGACAGCGGTGCTGCCGGACGCGAGTTCGCGCCACACCGGATCGCTACTGAGGGAGCCGTTCAGAACGACGATGTTGTTCACGAGTGCCGTGAAAGACGTTGCCATGCCCCAGAGTGGGACGACGGTGTCAGAGCGAGGCGAGACGATTGGTGACGTCGGCGTAGTCGCGGTCGTGCACCGCAACACGTCGGAACATCTCTCGCGCCTTGGGCACGTTGCCAGCCCGGTCGTACAGATCGGCGAGTACGTACCACTGCTTCAAGTGGAACGGGCGAACGCGACGCGGAATGGTCGCGGTCTTCTCCATCATGTCGATGGCTGCGCGGAGATCGCCCCGTTCGGCCAGTGAGCCGGCGGCGACGATGCGCCCTTCAGCCATGATGTCGTGGGCCGGCGAAGCTTCGCGGATCTCTTGCCAGATCTCGTCGACCTTGGCCCAGCGGCGAAGGGCCCGGTAGCAGTCGGCCAGAACCGGAAGATCTTCCACGCGACCACGCAGTGAGCGCGCGAGTTCGAGAGCCGCAGCCGCCTCACGCCACTTGCCCAAGCGGTAACTGGAGAGTCCCAGCACCTCGTGCACCGCGGCGACGTGTCCCATCTCCTTCACCAGCGAGCGCGCGATACGGCGCGAATCGGTGAAGCGTTCGGCTTCGAGAGCCACCTGGGCTTGCAGAAGACGTTCGCTCAGTCGAGCGGCGCGACGAGGTTCGAGCGTTTCTTCGACGGTCGCCTTGACCGTGGGGTCGAGTTCGCCGGCTGGTTCACGGCGCGTCTTGGCTCGCGTGGCGCGCTCGGTGGCCTGCACCGCCGCCTCGCGTACGGCCGGTCCCTCGTCGATCCATTGCTCGGGTTCACGCTCGACTCGGGTGGGTTCGAGATCCTTGCGTGCCGTTCCCGCGCCACGGGCACGCACGGCGCGACGGCGACGTTCGGCCTCATTACGCGGCTCACGCTCTTCGAACTCGACACGTCGCGGTGCGACCCGGCGATCGCCCGATCGTGACGAGGAACGATCACCGGGGCGTCCGCCCGAACGACTTCCCGGACGGCCTCCAGGGCGATCGTCGTCACGCCGGCGCGGACGTCGATCGTCATCGTCCCGTCGGGCGCGAGGCGCAGCACCATCCGAACGGCGAGGCCTGGGCGCGGAACCGTCGGCAGAGCGACGGGGACGGCGATCACCATCATCATCACGTCGGCGCGGACGCGGCGCAGAACCATCAGCAGCGCGACGCGGACGCCGATCACCATCATCATCGCGGCGGCGCGGACGTCGATCGTCATCATCCCGTCGAGCGCGAGGCGCAGCACCGTCGGAGCGGCGAACTCCTCCCGACGAGCGACCAGTCGGACGACCACCCGATCCGCCCGACGGGCGACCGGACGGGCGATCAGACGGGCGACCACCACCACTGGGGCGACCACCACGGGGACGAGGAGACGAATTCATGAGCCTTGCGAGCCTACGGCGCGGATCAGGTGATGAGACCGAACTCGCGAACGATCAGATCGGTCGCGTCGATGTCCTGGGCCACCGCACCGACCGCGGATGTCGCATCCGACGGGAAAGGTGCGCCCGGATGAGTGTGCCCCGCGCCGTCACTCAAGTACAGAACGACCTTCGCGCCGCTGACACAGTCGATCCACTCGTGTCGCTCGGTCTCCGGTCCCATCGATGTGATCGTGGCTTCGGATGCGCATCCATCTCGTCGTGCCCATGACTCGACGATTCCGATCAAGTCACCACGAAAGAACTTGCGTTCGTCGGCAAATTCTTCGGTGTCCCATCCTGCGAGACCCTCGATCGGCACGTACTGATCGAGCGTGCCGTGAAACGCAACCAGCGACACCGGCGGCGACTCTTCGCATCCGCGCACCAAATTCACGCCCGCCACCGGCGCGACGCCGGCGAAGAGCGAACTCTCACAGCCGAGATACGCGCTCATGGCCGCACCCGACGAGATACCCGTGGCGAAGATCCGCTCAGGGTCGATGCACGCGGCATCCACGATCGAAACGATCGCTTCTTCGATGAACCCGATGTCGTCACCCGGAATCGCCCCCGGCACCGCCCAGGCCGTCATCGCACCCAGCGCCAGGGGCGTCATCGTGACCCAGGCTCCGGTTTCGATCCCGCGGGCTCCGAAACGCGAAATGGCCTCTTGAATCGCAGGCGTGCCAGTGGTGCCGTGCAGGTCGACCACCAGCGGCAAACGTCCGCCATCGGCTGTGTCGGGACGATGCAGTACGAAATCGCGACGACCTTCCGCCCGCTCGAGCGCGTGATCGGTCGCACCCGTCGCGATCGACGGCGTGCACGGTCCGGGGGCGGCCACGAGTTCGGGCGATTGATGATTCGGCACCTCGGAGGTCGAAGGCGAAATCGTCACTGGCGGAATGGTCGATGGAGTCGCCGTCGACGACGCAGATTCGGCCACCGTGCTCAGGGTGTCGTCACCCGACGAACAGGCCGCCAGCATCAACGCGGCGGCGACGAAGGGCAAGTTTCGCATCAGTACTCGCGCAACAGCGTGCCGAACCCGTGCAGCCGATCGTCGACCCCGTTGTCGCGCAACGCCATCCACCACGTGGCTGCGTTGATCGCGATCACGGGCTTGTCGACGATGCGCTCCATCTCGTCGGCGAGCCGAATCATGCTCAGATTCGTACCCACCTGCACGAGCGCATCGACGTCGGGGCCGTTGACTTTGTGCAACGCAGCCCGCAGTTCGGCCTCCGGCACGTGAGCGATGGCCACGGCCGTCGGACATTTCAAACCCTCGATGGCCGCCACCTCGAATCCGAGTTCGCTGAAGAACTTGACGACGTTGGTATCGCCAATCGGCTGATACGGCGTCACCACACCGATCTTCTTCACGCCGAACAATTTCAGCGCCCGCTCACAAGCCTCCGCGCCCGTGGCCACCGACAGCCCGCCGGAGCGCTCGTTGATCTGCTTGATGAACTTGCGGTTGCCCTCCACCCCGTCCCAGAACGTCTCGGCCGACATTCCCATCACCATGTAGTCGGGTTCGGCCGTCATGATGCGATCGACGGTGTAGCCGATCTCCTCGCGGATCTGCAGGAGGAGATTTTGGAACGCTTCGTCCGAATCGAGCACCTGATTCCGGATGTGAATGCGTCCGGTATGGGCCGTGATGCCCGGGACTGACATCGCGTGGAACTCGGGCTCGACGATGGTGTTGGTGCTCGGAATGATCACGCCGAACTTGCGACGCCATCCCAACTGATCGCATCCACCGTGATGCGCGTTGGTCACGTTCACGAATCCCATCGTTTCCCCTCTCGCTCTGTCACTTCGTCACGTCAGCCGAGGCTGTTCTCGACTCCGACCACTTGATTGCCGCCGAAGAATCGAATGGTCTCGGCCGTTCCCTCGTCGTGCAGCCCGGAAACCCCGAACGCCGGACGAGGGGCCATGAGATGCAATGAGATCGGACTCACGCCGTTCACCTTGACTCCCCCGGCCCGCACGCGCCGCGCCACCGCCATCGCAGCGTCTTCGTCGGCCCCCACCACATACGCCTCGAGGCCGTAGTCGGTGCCGTTCGCCAAGGCCACGGCTTCATCGAGATGTCGATAACCGTGCACAGCCGCCACCGGTCCGAAGATCTCGTCGACCGTCCGACTCGGATCGATCCCGTCCACGAGCGTGGGCGCGAACCAGTTGCCCGACCGATCGGGCAATGGCGTGGTGCGCACGATTCGACCATCGCTGAACTCGTCAACACGTCGTTGCAGATGTGCGCGGTGCGCCGAATGGACGATCGGACCCATCTGCGTGGACGGGTCGATCGGGTCGCCCACCACGACCGACGACAAAGCACCCGCGACGGCGTCCACGATCTCGGCTCGACGTCGTTCGGGCACGAGCAATCGACCGAGAGCCCGGCACCACTGACCGTTGAGCGTGACCAGCAAGCCGAGCGCACCGGCTACCGCGTGCTCGATGGGTGCGTCGTCGAGAATCAACAGCGGTGCGTGTCCGCCGAGTTCGAGTTGGGCCGGCTTCAGATCTTCGGCACAGGCGTGGGCCACCGCCCGACCGCCCACGATGCCGCCGGTGAACGACACCGCGCGTACGCGACGGTCGGTCATCAAGGCGGTCGCGGTGTTCGGTCCACCGTGGAGCAACTGCACGGTTCCCGGCGGGAACAGGTCGGCGATCGTGCGAACCATCACCATCGTTCCGTGCGGAGCACGCTCGGGTGGCTTCACGATCACCGGACAACCAGCAGCCAGTGCCGACGCCATCTTGTGCGCCGCCATGGGTGCCGGCGCGTTCCAGGGGCACAGCAACAGAGCCGGCCCCCACGGAAGACGACGCACCTCGACGGCGCGACCCGTCGGTCCGTCGAAACGTGCGTCCAGGAC
>VERK01000279.1 GCA_018882725.1 Actinomycetota bacterium
GTCCCATTCGGGGCTGTAGCTCAGTTGGCAGAGCGCTTCCATGGCATGGAAGAGGTCAGGGGTTCAATTCCCCTCAGCTCCACTCGGTCGCAAGCGCGCCGCGCGGTCATACAACTCACCGAGGCGACGCGACTGCGTGGTGAGGTCGAACTCACGGCTCACGTGTTCACGTCCGGCTCGACCGAGACGGCTCCGTAGTTCTGAGTCACCGAGCAATCGAGCGATGTGGCTCGCGGTCTCCTCGACCGACCCTTCCTCGGCGAGCAAGCCGGTGACACCGTCGATCACCGTCTCGGGAATTCCACCCGAGCGCGACGCCACCACCGCGATTCCGCAGGCCTGAGCTTCCACCAACGAGAGCCCGAGAGCCTCGGGCTGTCCGTCGGGTGCGGTGACACTCGGCGCCACGACCACCGACGCCGTCGAGAGTTCGCTGAGCACGTGGTCGAACGGCAGCGCACCGCGCCAGATGACGTCGACGTCGAGCGACATGGCGAGAGCCTCCATCTCGGAGCGAAGCGGGCCGTCACCCACCACCGTGAGTCGCGCTGACGGGTTCGATCGCCGAACGACTGCCATGGCCCGCACCGCGATCTCGATTCCCTTCACCGCCGCCAGTCGACCAACGAACACGACGTGATCGGGCGCGGATGACGCCGCCGGAGCGAAGCGTCCGAGATCGACGCCGATGCGGTGCAGAACGACCTTGTCGGCGCGAGCGCCGAGAGCGATGAGTCGCTCGCGGACGAACTCGGAATTGGCCAACAGGAACACGGCCCGATCGAACAATTCGGCCCGATGTGCCAACCAGAGTCGGCCACCGGCGGTGGTGAACGAGTTGTCGCGACGAGTCGCGTCGTAGCCGTGGAACGACACGACCAGCGGAAGTCGATGACGTTCGGCCGTCCGCATGGCCATCATCCCGTCCGGGCCGAAGTGAGCGTGGAGCAGCTGAGGCTTCACTCGTGCAATCACACGATTGGCCACCGAATCGTGCCCGCGCATGAACGCGGCCCGTCGCAGCCGACTCGTTCCCCAGGTGCTCGCTTCCACCCGTGAGCGAGCCCAGTCATGGACGAACTCGCCGCGGGCGTCGATCTGATGCGTGAGATAGGTGGTGTGCCAGCCCGGAACGTCGCGGTGTTGAGTGAAGAGCCACGGCTCACTCGGCGCACCGAACAGCGACCGATATACGAGAACGGAACGCGGTGGCGTCGATTCGGACACACTGTCACGATAATGGGCACGCTAATAGGCACGGTCATGGTGGCGACGCGTGACGACCGTTGACCTCGCGGGCCGATCGACCCTGCGATGATGGGAACGTGGAACCTGATTGGCTCGATCACACTCGGCGTGCGGCCTTCGCCTCGCATCGCCTCGTCGGTTGGATCTACTGGGACCCCGACGCGATCAAGGCGTACACCGACCTCGGTGTTCCGAACGGCCTCGGCTACTACGTCACCAGCCGCTCCGCTCCGCTCTTGCCCGCCGGACACCAAGCGGTCACGGCGGCTTTCTTCTCCATCCATCCGGCGTTCATTCGGCTCGCCGTCGAACTGGCGGCCCAACACACCGAGTGGCGGGCCATCTACGACGCACGCAACCAAGCCGTGGGTGCGGGTCTGCGCCGCTACGCGCCCGAAGTGTGCGACGAACTGGCGCACATGGGTTCGGCGTTCTGGGCGGCGGCCGACTTGCTCCCCGAGTCGGGGCGTGTGCTCTTCGCCGTGCATCGCGAGGCTCCTCGCGTGGACGATCCGGTGGTGTCGGCCTGGTTGGCCGTGAACTGCTTGCGCGAATGGCGGGGTGACACGCACTTCGCAGTGCTCCTCGCCAACGGAATCGACCGTGTGCAGGCCGGCATTCTCCACGATGCTCATCTCAACTACGGCGGCTGGATCGCCCAGAGCCGCGGGGCCGACGAAGCGCAACTCACGAACGCCTTCGCCGATCTCGAGCGGCGTGGCTTGGCCCGCGATGGCGTCGTCTCGCCGGCCGGATTGGCACTACGCGACGAGATCGAGGCGCGCACCAACGAGATCTGCGTGGCTCAATGGCGCGCGGTCGGGGTCGATGTCACCGAGCGATTCTTGAACCTGATCGAACCGGTCGGTCCGCGCCTCCTCGCTCGCATCGACGAGACCGCCGGACCCAACTGGATGCCGGCCGCGCGCGAGCGCCGCCCCGCGAACTGACGAGAAACTCAGCGGTGGCCGGGGGCCATGTAGAACCAGAACGGGAACGGCCCGCCACCATCCTTGATCGCTTGGCGCGCCGCCAGGGTGGTCTTACCGGCCTCGGTCGCCTCGAAGAACCAGGCTTCCAGGC
>VERK01000069.1 GCA_018882725.1 Actinomycetota bacterium
GGCCCGAGGCGATCTTGAGCAAGGTGGACTTTCCGCAGCCCGACGGTCCGACGATGGTCACGAACTCGCCCTTGCCGACATCGAACGAGACGTCGGACAACGCGCGGGTGCCGTCGGGGAACGTCATCGAGACGTTCTTGAACGACAAAGCCGGTTGAGACATTCGAACTCCAGACCGGGGCATGGTCGCCCCCGAAACGCGAGCATAATCGGCCGGACCACGAGCGCCCGCGGGCTCGGTCTCGGCTCGGTTTCGTACATGTGAAGTTTTCGTTCACCGCCGCAGCTCCGGACGAATGGGCGCACGGTCGCGCACTAAGGTTCGCCTCATCACGCCGACACGTGTCGGCGTCTTTAAGGGGAGGAAACATGAGGGCAAGAAGCAAAGGACTTCTGCTCGCACTTCCGCTCGTGGCCGTCGGTGCGCTCAGCGCATGTGGTGGCGACGACGACGGGGGGTCGAGCGGCGCGTCGGGTGGAGAAGGCGTTCTGTCAGGGGCATGCCCCGAGACGATTTCGATCCAGACCGACTGGTTCCCGGAGTCAGAACACGGTGCGCTGTACCAGATGCTCGGCGAGGACTACTCCGTCGACATCGAGAAGAAGATCGTGTCCGGCACGCTCATCGACTCGGAGGGCAAGGACACGGGCGTGACGCTCGAGGTTCGCACCGGCGGTCCGGCCATCGGCTTCCAGCCGGTGTCGGCCACCATGGCCGCTGACGAGTCGATCACCATCGGCTACGCGTCGACCGACGACCAGGCCTTCAGCTACGACGAGATTCCGTTGCTGTCGGTGGTCGCTCCTCTCGAGATCAACCCGCAGATCATCATGTGGGACCCCGAGACCTACCCCGACGTGAAGACGATCGCCGATCTCGGTGCGCAGGGCATCACCATGAACGTGTTCGCCGGTGGCACCTACCTCGAAGTCTTCAAGGCTGAAGGCGTCGTGAGCGAGGATCAGATCGACCCGTCGTACGACGGAGCACCGACGCGCTTCATCTCCGAGGGTGGCAAGATCGCCCAGCAGGGATTCGCTTCGGCCGAGCCGTGGCAGTACAAGAATGAGTTCACCGAGTGGGGCAAGGATGTCGCGTATCAGTTGATCCACGACGCCGGCTTCGAGCTCTACGCCGCGTCGCTGGCGATCCGCGCCGCCGACAAGGACAAGCTCTCGGATTGCTTGAAGCTCTTCGTGCCGATCGTTCAGCAGGCGGCTATCGACTTCGTGAACAGCCCTGACCGCGCCAACGCGATCATCGTGGACGCTGTTGCGAAGTACGCCGACTTCTGGGTGTACGGCGAGGGTGTGGCCAAGTACTCGGTCGAGACCCAGAAGAAGCTCGGTCTGGTGGGCAATGGCCCCGACAAGACCTTGGGCAACTTCGACATGGACCGCGCCAACAAGGTGCTCCAGCAGATGAAGGATGCCGGCCTCGACGTGCCGGCCGATCTCACCGCTGAGACGCTCTACACCAACGAGTTCATCAATCCCGACATCGGGCTCTGACGACTCCGTCGTTTCGTCTGAGAGAGAGGGCCGGGCAACCGGCCCTCTTTTTCATTGACGGTGTCGGAACTGAGCGACTTCTTTCAGGACGTCCACGAAGGTCGCGATCGCGCCGTCCACCAGAGTGCGGCCGAGTTCGGCGCTGGCCTGAGTGGGGTCACCGATGTGGCCATGATCGCCGAAGTCGTTACTGAGCCAACCAAAAGCCACCGACCCTCCGAACCGAACGTGCCGATTGGCGGCCAAGTGTTCGGGCACTTCGCGGATGGCCTTCGACATGTCGACCAATTCGGGATGCAGGTGGAGCATCATCGACGTCTCATCGGTTCCGCCGTGCACACCCATGCCCAACTCCGACGGCGGCGATGCGCCACCTTGATCGGCCGGTTGCGACGGATGGGCCAGGAAGGTCTCGAGGCCGAACTGCAACCGCAATTCACGGTTGGCCATGGCGACGAGCGCACTGTTTCCGCCGTGACCGTTGAGGAACACGAGCTTGCGAGCACGCGTGGCGGCGACACACCGACCGATGTCTTCGAGAACCGACAACATCGTTCGCGCCGACATCCAGATGGTGCCGGCGTTCCAGGCGTGCTCGTTGCTCTTGGTGTAGGCCAGTGGCGGCAGCAACCATGCGTCGACCCCGGCGTCGACCGCGCGTGGCACGGCCGCTTCGGCCACTGCCGAGGCAATGGCCAAGTCGGTGATGAGCGGGAGATGCGGGCCGTGCTGTTCGATCGCGCCGAGAGGCTGGACGATGACCGACTTCTCGGTCAGCGCCGAAGCGACTTGCGGGCCACGAAGATGCGCGATGTGACGAGACACGCCTCGACACTACTTCGCGAACCTCGCCGACATGAGAGACTCGAGGGCGCATGAGCAATCTCCCGTCGTCGTGCGATGTCGTCGTCATCGGAGCCGGTCACAACGGCCTCGTGGCCGCCAACTACCTCGCTCGTGGAGGACTGTCGGTGGTCGTTCTCGAAGCTCGAGATTCGGTGGGTGGCTGCTCTTCCACCGAATCGTTCGGTGGCGCGCGCGTCAACATCTGCAACTGCGATCACATCACGTTCCGGACCACCGGCGTCGTCGACGAACTCGGCTTGGGTGAACACGGTCTGCGCTATCTCGACGTCGAACCGTCGCAACTCAACATCCCGTGGGACGATGGTCCGGCCTGGCCGATCTTCCACTCGGTCGAGGAGACGGTCGATGCACTTCGCCTCACCTATCCGCACGAAGCCGACAACTATCGTCGATACGCCGCCGCGGCCGTTCCCGTGGCTCGACTCGTGCTCTCGGCCGCCGCCGCCGGACCTCGTCGTCGCGCTCTCGTGTCGTCGGTGCTCACCAAACGCGGGCGCGGTGTCGCGAACCTCTTGAAGTGGAGCCGCATGAGTGCGGCTGGAGTGATGCGCTCCTTCTTCCGCGACGAGCGCGTCTTCACACCAGCCCTCGCCACTGGTCCGGTGGTATGGGGCCTGTCCCCCGAGCTGCCGGGCACCGGACTCGGAGCACTCACGTTCGCATTCCGGCACGCCGCGCAAGTCGGCCGGCCTGTGGGCGGTAGCGGAATGTTGTCGGCCAGCTTGGCCAGTGCTCTGTCATCCCGCGGTGGCGTGATCGCCACCAGCGCCCCCGCGCAGTCGATCGTCGTCGATGGAGGCCGAGCCATAGGCGTGACGCTCAGCGGTGATCGCACCATTCGCGCCCGCGCGGTCGTGTCAGCCGCCGACCCGCGCCGCACGTTGCTCGACTGGATCCAGAATCCGCCGTCGTCGGCTGGCCCATTGATCGAACGCTGGCGAGCAGCCGAGCACCAAGCGGGCTACGAGAGCAAGATCGACGCGATCATCAGCAGCCCACCTCGTTATCGCCGCATCGATCCGCGGCTGGCCGATCGTTTCGATCCGCTCGATCCGTCCACGATGATCGTGCCGACGGTCCGCGAGATGCACGACGCGTTTCTCGCCATGTCGCGCGGATTCGTGGCCGAACGCCCGGTCTTCTTCGCCAACGTGCCCACCGGCCTCGATCCCTCGATGGCACCATCGGGACAGCACGTGTTCAGCCTGGAGGCACTCTTCACCCCCTATGCGCATCCGGGTGGCTGGGCCACGTCTCACGAACCGCGTCGCTGGCTCGAACGCTTCGCCGACTTCGTCGAGCCCGGTTTCCTCGATTCGCTCGGCGAATGGCGAGCCATGACGCCCGACCGCTACGAATCGGAGTTCTTCCTGCCGCGGGGTCACGCCACCAGTTTCGCCGGCGGTCCGCTGGCCGCCTTGAAAGCCGACCCGCCCGAACTCACGCGCTATCGCACGGCGATACCGGGTTTGTTCTTGTGCGGTGCCGCGACGTTTCCGGGCGCCGGAATCTGGGGGGCCAGCGGTCGCCACTGCGCGACCGAGGTTCTGCGCGACTTCTAGGCGTCGCGCACGGCGCCTTCACGCGCTACGACTGGCTCCTTGTCGCTCCAGGGGAAGTTGATCCAGAGCGTGGTGGAACGCCAGGTGTAGTTCGGGCGCACCACCGAGTGCGGCTTGTCGTACAGAACCGCGGTGCGCACTTCGGCCACTTTGCCCGCGCAGAACTGCTCGACGCTGCGCAAGGTGTGTCCGGTGTCGGCCACATCGTCGGCGATGAGGATGCGCGCGTGCGCGAGGTCGACGAAGTCGGGAGCCGGTGGCATGATGCGCGGAACTTCGAGACGCGTATCGACGCCGGTGTAGAACTCGACGTTCATCGTGTAGACGTTCTTCACCGACAAGGCGTAGCCCAATGCACCACCGATGAGCAGCCCGCCACGGGCGATCGACAAGATCATGTCGGGCTCGTAGCCGTCGTCGGCGACCATCTGGGCCAGATCGCGCGAGGCCTCGCCGAAGATCTCCCACGTCATGATCTCGCGCTGGTCGCTCGCCATGGAACGAATGTAGACGCCGGACCGTGTTGCGACCAACGCCATGAACGAGAAGTCAAACGATCTTGAGGCCCTTCAGGCCGGGCGGCGGTTTGGGGAATTGCGGATTCATGTCCTGCAGTTCGGCCAAGACGATCTTGGCCACGGCCAGATCGCGGACCCACTTGTTGTCGGCCGGAATCACGAACCACGGCGCATCGGCCCGTGACGTCTCCTTGAGGAGTTCTTCGTAGGCCTGCCCATACTTCGGCCACAATTCACGATCGCTGAGGTCACTCGGATCGTGTTTCCAGCCGCTCTCCGGATTGTCGACTCGCTTCTGCAATCGTTGGCGCTGCACGTCGTGCGACACGTGAAGGTAGAACTTGAGGACTCGCGTGCCTTCGTCGACCAGCATCTGCTCGAAGTCGCGCACATGGCGGTAACGCTGACGCCACACCTCTTCGGGCACGAGGTTTTTCACCCGCGGCACGAGGATGTCCTCGTAGTGGCTGCGATTCCAGACGCCGATCTCGCCCCGGGCCGGACAGGCCGCGTGGCAACGCCACAAGTAGTCGTGCATCTTCTCGCTTCCGGCCGGCACCTTGAAGTTGGTGACTTTCACGCCGGACGGATTCATGCCCGTCATCACGTGTCGGACGAGACCATCCTTGCCCGACGCGTCGCGCCCCTGCAGAACGATCAGAAGACTCTGCTGGGCCTCGGCCAGGAGCCGGTGCTGCAAGGTCGCCATCTGCCCGAGAACCTTGGCGAGTTCGCCCTTGGCCGAATCCTTCTCCCAGCCGAGCGTGTCATCGGTGGACCGTTGCTCGAGGTTCGGCGCCTTGTTGCTCGGAACCTGGAGGTGTCGCACCAATCTTTCGACCACGGGCGAAACCTAGTGGGCGTGAGTTCTTCCTGGTCGCTTCATCGTCAATCGACGTACGGGCAGTGCCGGCACCCACTGCCGCAGCAATAGTTGCGATCGGCAAGGAATCGCGCGGTGAACACCGTGAGACGGGTCAACGGATCGACGTACGACGATCGACCGGCCGCGACCGCGGCGTCGTGAGCTTCCATGACCACCGCCAGCGAGCCAGCCGGAATCCGCCCGGGTTTCGGCCGAGTCAACCCATCGACGCGGAGTGCGAGACGGCGAGCCACTCGTGAATCGTCGCACGAGCGGACGATCGACCAACCACCGAGGGTCGTCCCTTGACCCTGTCCGCCCAACGACTAGATTCATCGCATCGTTCGGCTGGGGGGTCTCGACGATGCGCCCTCCCCTGTCGCGCGGTGATTCACAACACATCGTCGGTTCGCCGACACAAGGGGGAAACGTGACATCAACGATTCGCTCCAGGAAGCGTCCTGGAGTTCTCTTCGGTGCAGTCGCCGTGACCATCGGTCTCGTGGCGGCAGCCTGTGGCGGCGACGATGGAGGTGGCGGAGAATCCGCCGACACCACCGCAGCCGCCGAAACAACCGCTCCGACCGAGACAACCGACGTCATCGATCCGATGACCGCGGTGACACCCGGTGGCAAGTTGGTCATGGGTATCGAGGCCGACACCTCGTCACCCTGGCGTCCGGCCGAAATGGTCTGCGCCATCTCGTGTCACCAGACCATTCGCTCGATCTACGACACTCTCATGATCCCCGGCAGCGACAACGTGCCGGTGCCGTATCTCGCCTCAGCCGTCGAGCACAACGAGGACTACACCGTCTGGCGCGTCACCGCCCGCTCGGGTGTGAAGTTCCACGACGGCACCGACTTCGACGGTGCGGCCATCGTCGACAACATCAGTCGCCACAAGTCGGCGCTGCTCACCGGAACCGCAATCAAGTCGGTCACCGACATCTCGCTCGATCCAGCCGACCCGATGACCGCGGTCATCACGGTCGAGAAGCCGTGGGCCACGTTCCCGTGGTACCTCACTGGTCAGGTCGGCTACATGGCGTCGCCCACATGGCTGGCCGCGTCCGACACCGACGAAGCGCTGCGCGCCCAGCCGGTCGGCACCGGTCCGTTCGTGTTCGTCGACTACAAGCCGCAGGAATACTTCAAGGCCAAGAAGAATCCGAACTACTGGAACGCTCCGTTCCCGTACCTCGACGAGATCGAGTTCATCCCGATTCAGGACAGCCTCAAGCGTCGTGACGCCCTCAAGGCCGGCGACGTCGACATGATCCACACCGGCAACGGTGAAGTCATCACCGAGTTCCGTGGTGGCGTGGACGGTTTCAAGAGTGAAGAAATCACCAAGAACGGCGAGACGGCCTACACCTTGCTCCATGTGACGCAAGAGGGATCACCGCTCAACGATCGTCGGGTTCGCTGCGCCCTGGCGTACGCCTCGGATGCCGCGACCACCAACGAAGTCGTGAGCTTCGGCGTGAACCAACTGGCCAACGGGCCGTTCTCGCCCGATCAGGTGGGCTACCTCGAGGATTCGGGCTACCCACTCGCTCAGGACATGGCCAAGGCCCAGGCACTCATCGCCGAGTACAAGGCCGAGAACCCCGGCGAACTGAAGATCTCGCTGGCCACCACCAACGACGCCACCAACCTGGTGATCGCCAACTACCAGAAGGACTGGTACGAGGAAGCCGGTGTCGACGAGGTCACCATCGACCAGATCGACCAGGCCCAGTACATCGTGACGGCGTTGCTCGGAAACTTCCAGGTCTTCCAGTGGCGTAACCACGGTGGCGTCGATCTCGACCAGCAGTACTTCTGGTGGCACAGTTCGTCGTCGCTCGACGTCGGATCACTGGCCTTGAACTTCGGCCGCATCAAGGACGCCAAGCTCGACGAGTTGCTCGACGCCAACCGCGCGTCGACCGATCCGGCCGAGAAGAAGCAGATCGCCGAGGATGTCAACCGACTGTTCGCGACCGAGTGCTACAACCTGTGGGGCTCGTACGCGGTGTGGTTGCTGGCTCACAAGTCGGAGATCATGGGTACCGACGCAGCCAACTTGACCACACCGGAAGGTGCACGCGCACTCGAGGGAGCCGGCATCGCCGGAACCTTCTACCCGCACACCATCTGGGTCCAGCAGTAATCACCTGATGGCCAGCGACACCGTGGAGACGCCGAACCGATGAGATACTTCCTGCAGAAACTCTCGCAGTTGCTCATCGTCGTGTTCGCCGTGACCTTCACGGTGTCGCTGGCACTGGGTGCCATCCCTAATTCCGAGGAGCGAATCCTCGCTGCCAAGGGCAGTGGCGCCATCAACGAAGAAGAGAAGAACAAGCTCCTCGACTCGCTGAACCTGCGCGACCCAACGATCGTGCAGTACGGACACTTCGTCAAAGACTTCGTGACGCTCGACTGGGGAACCACCTTCAACGGCAACCAGCCGATCAGCACGTCGATTTCCGACGGTTTGAAGATCTCGATTCGACTGATGGTGTACGGCCAGTTGATCGCCCTCCTCATTGCCATACCGATTGCCCTGCTCGCCGCGTACCGAAGCGGCGGCGTCTTCGACCGAGCATCCACCACGGTCTCGTTCGGGTTCATCTCCATGCCCAACTACGTGCTGGCAACCGTCCTCGGCCTGCTCTTCACCGTTCGCTGGCAGTTGTTCCCAGCCATCTCCGAAGACATCGGCTTCTTCGCCAGCCCGTGGGAACACTTCAAGAACTTCTTCCTCCCCACCATCGTGTTGGCACTCCCGCTCGCCGCCACATACATGCGCCTTCTGCGCGCTGACTTGGTGAACACCCTGCAGTCCGACTTCATCACCACGGCACGCGCCAAGGGGGTCAGCACCCCGCGCATCCTGTTCGGGCACGCCTTGCGCCCCTCGCTCTTCTCGCTCGTCACCGCCGCCGCCGTGAACGTCGGCGCACTCGTGGGTGGCTCGGTCGTGGTCGAGACGGCTTTCAATCTCAATGGCCTCGGTCGTCGCACGGTGCTCGGCATCTTCGCTTCCGAGTTCCGGCTGGTGCAGGTCACGGTGGTGGTGCTCGCCCTCGTCTACGTGACCATCAACTTCGTCGTCGACATCTTGTACGGATTCCTCGACCCGAGAGTCCGCGCCGGACGAATGGGCTGAGGAGGAGATCCACCATGACCGATAGCACCTCCGTCGCCCTACCCCACGACGAGCCGACCTCTGCACCCAAGAAGTTCCGACGGCGCGGTCGCGTCACGAAGTGGATTTCGGCTCTGTGGCTCTTCTTCATCGTGTTCACGGCCATCGGCGCCTCGTGGCTCCCGTACGTCAACCACTCGTGCGATCAGTTCGCCAACGAAGACCTCTGCACGACCCATCTCGACACCAACCCGTTGCTCTCCGAGCGGCCGCCGAGTTGGGCCTTCTTCTCCGACACCACGCGCCCCGTCGTTGGTGACGCCCCCGAGCGCTTCGGCGTATTCGGAACCGACACCAATGGCTTCGACATCTTCAGCCGCACGATGTTCGGCGCCCGCAACTCGCTTCTCATCGGTGCGATGTCGATTCTCTTCGGCATCCTCATCGGTGGAGCACTCGGTCTGATCGCGGGTTACGTCGGTAAACGAGTCGACAAAGTGATCGACACGATCATGAACATCTTCTTGGCGTTCCCGGCCCTGCTTTTGGCCATCTTCATCGTCGGTTTCTTCGACAGTGGCACGACCACCGAAGCGAAGTCCCGATCGATCGTCCCAATCATCATCGCCCTGGTCATCTTGTCGATTCCACCGTTGGCTCGTCTCGTTCGAGCCAACACCATCGTCTATTCGCAACGCGAGTTCGTTCTGGCCGCCCGAAGTCTGGGTGCCAAGAACGGTCGCATCATCCTGCGCGAGATCCTGCCCAACGTGATGCCGGCCATGGTCACCTTCGCGATCACGGGCATGGCGGTGCTCATCGTGGCCGAAGGAGCACTCGCCTACCTCGGACTCTCAGTGAGCGCACCCACACCCACCTGGGGGGCCATGATCTTCGGCGGCCAGGCCAAACTCGAGACAGCGTGGTGGATCTCGATCATGCCGTCCATCGTTCTGTTCCTCACCGTGCTGGCCATCAACTTGCTCGGCGATGCGTTGAGCGAGAAGTTCCGGATTCGCGAGGCCATCGGATGAGCACCCTGCAGACCGCAGTCCGCCGCGAAGGCGGCACCCTTCTCGAGATCAACGATCTTGCTACCCACTTCGTCACGGCCGGTGGTGTGGTGCGTGCCGTCGACGGTGTGTCGTTCTCTCTTCAGCACGGCCAACGGCTGGGCATCGTGGGCGAGTCGGGCTGCGGCAAGACGATCCTTTCTCGTTCGATCATGGGCCTGCTCCCCCGTCGCAACGTGATCCGCAAGGGCTCGGTGCTCTTCGAGGGAACCGAGCTCACCACCATGAGCCTGAAGGATCGCCAGAAGATCTGGGGCGCCGAGATGGCGATGATCTTCCAAGATCCGATGACCTCGCTGAATCCGGTCATGAAGATCGGCAAGCAATTGGCCGAACCGCTGCGCATCCACCTCGGTTCCACCCGCGAGAACGCTCAGGAAATCGTTCTCAAGCTTCTCCAGGACGTCGGCATCCCCGAACCCGAGAAGCGTCTCGAGCAGTACGCGCACGAATTGTCGGGCGGCATGCGCCAGCGCGTGATGATCGCCATGGCCCTGGCCTGCGGCCCCTCGGTTCTCTTCGCCGACGAGCCCACCACGGCTCTCGACGTCACGGTGCAGGCGCAGATCCTCGATCTCATCGAAGATCAGTGTCGTGAGCGGAACATGGC
>VERK01000070.1 GCA_018882725.1 Actinomycetota bacterium
GTACTGCCGCACCATCGGTGTGGAGTACATGCACATCCAGGACACCGACGAGCAGCGATGGATCCAGTCGCACTTCGAGGGTGTCGACTTCCAATTGTCCAAGGAAGAGAAGCGCCGCCTCGTCGAACGTCTCAATGCGGCTGAAGCGTTCGAGAAGTTCCTCGCCACCAAGTACGTCGGCACCAAGCGTTTCGGCCTCGAAGGTGCCGAGAGTGCGGTACCGATTCTCGACGAGATCCTTTCGTTGGCGGCCAATTCTGGCCAAGTGTCGTCGGTGATCGGCATGGCCCACCGCGGTCGCCTCAACGTTCTCGCCAACGTGATGGGCAAGAGCCTCGAGTCACTGTTCAAGGAATTCGAAGGCCACGTCGATCCCGACACCGTGCAGGGTTCGGGTGACGTCAAGTACCACCTGGGTGCGTCGGGCACGCACACCAGTCCGACTGGCAACTCCATCAAGATCGAGTTGGCTTCCAACCCGAGTCACCTCGAGACGGTCGACCCGATCGTTCTCGGCATGATCCGCGCGCAGCAGGATCAGATCGATCCGCCGGGGTCGTTCCCGGCACTACCGATTCTCATCCACGGTGACGCGGCCTTCGCCGGACAGGGTGTGGTGCCCGAGTGTCTCGGCATGAGCGACATCATGGGCTATCGCGTCGGCGGAACCATCCACCTGATCATCAACAATCAGATTGGTTTCACCACGTCGCCGCAGTTCGCACGTTCGTCGCTGTACTGCTCGGACGTGGCCAAGACCATCCAGGCACCCATCTTCCACGTGAACGGCGACGACCCTGAAGCGTGTCTGCGCGTCGCGCGTCTCGCGTTCGAGTACCGCCAGCGGTTCCACAAGGACGTCGTCATCGACATGGTGTGCTACCGCCGCCACGGTCACAACGAGGGCGACGATCCGAGTTACACGCAGCCGCTCATGTACAAGGCCATCGCCGAGAAGCGCAGTGTGCGCAAGTTGTACGTCGAGGCTCTCGTCGGCCGCGGCGACATCACGCTCGAAGAGGCCGAGAGCGCGCTCGACGATTTCCAGTCGAAGTTGCAGCAGGCTCTCGATGACACCCGGGCTCACGCTCCGGCTCCCACCAAGGTGGCCAAACCGCCGCGCCCCGTCGGTGTTCTGCCACACGTCGAAACCGGAGTTGCTCGGCCAATCATCGACAAGGTGTTCGCGCAACTCACCAACTATCCGGCTGGGTTCACGGTTCATCCCAAACTCGGACGCCAGTTCGAACAGCGCACCAAACTTTTCGAAAGCGGTGAAGTCGAGTGGGCCACCGCCGAGGCGCTCGCGTTCGGGTCGTTGGTCCTCGAAGGAGTCCCGGTTCGTCTCGCGGGCGAGGACTCGCGGCGCGGAACGTTCAGCCACCGTCATGCCGCGCTCATCGATTACGAGACCGAACGAGTCTGGATTCCCTTGGCCGAATTGCCCGGGGCCGAGAAGTTCTGGGTATACGACTCGCTGCTGAGCGAGTACGCGGCACTCGGTTTCGAGTACGGCTACGCCCACGCCAACTCCGAAGCATTGGTTCTGTGGGAAGCGCAGTTCGGCGACTTCGTGAACGGCGCCCAGATCATCATCGACCAGTACTTGGTTGCCGCCGAAGACAAGTGGGGTCAGCACAACGGTCTCGTGATGTTGTTGCCCCACGGCTACGAAGGACAGGGCCCCGAACACTCGTCGGCCCGTATCGAGCGTTTCCTCACGCTGTGCGCTGAAGACAACATCCAGGTGGTCAACGCCACCACGGCATCGCAGTACTTCCACGTGTTACGTCGTCAGATGCATCGTGAAGTGCGCAAGCCGCTCGTGATCTTCACGCCCAAGCAGCCGTTGCGCATGAAGGAAAGTCGTTCACCGCTCTCCGAGCTCGAGAAGGGCTCGTTCCAGGAAGTTCTCGACGACCCGAATGTCGGCGATCCGTCAGCGGTGCGTCGTCTCGTGTTCTGCTCGGGCAAGGTCGCATGGGACGCGATGGCCGAGCGCGACAAGCGGCAGGCTCCGGTCGCCGTGATCCGTGTCGAACAGCTCTATCCGTTCCCGATCGAGCAGATGTTCAATCTGTTGTCGCGCTACCCGAACGCGCGTGAAGTGGTCTGGCTGCAAGAAGAGCCGAGCAACATGGGCCCGTGGCACTTCGTCGAGCACCGCACGTGGCGCGTGAAGGAGCAGGGTTACGACCTGCGTCATGTGGCGCGCGTGGCCAGTGGCAGCCCGGCCACCGGCTCGAAGACGGTCCACGACCAAGAGCTGGCCGATCTGATGGACGAGACCTTCGCCGGTCTCTGACCAATCGATCTGAGTCTCAGCCGAGAGTCAGATCGAGAATCGACGAAAGTTCGTCGAGAGCTTGTCGCGCCGATACGACCTTGATCGTGCGCATACCCATGGCGGCGGCCGGCTTGAGGTTGATTCCGAGGTCGTCGAGAAAGACGCACTCGTTCGGGCTCACGCCGACGGATTCACAGGCGATCTCGTAGAAACGCGTCTCGGGTTTGCGCACTCCCACCTTCGAGCTCTCGATCACCGCGTGGAAGCGCGTCATCACCTCGTTGATCTCGCTCTGACGCGGATCGGTTGCCGACTCGGTTCGCCCGTCGCCACCCGACATGTTGTTGGTGAGGCAGGCCATGAGGTAACCGGCCGCGCGAACCTGGTCGAGAGCGCGCACCATCTCGGGGCGAATGTCGCCGCGGAGAAGAGCCAGTACCTCAGCGCCACGGATGGCGTGGCCGGCCCGCCGAGCGTCGTGAGCGAAGGCTTCGTCGAAACCGGTGGCGTCGATATCGGACCGTTCGAACCGGGCCCAGGCGTTGTCGTCGGGATTGGTGGCGTTGATCGTCCGGATGGTGTCGAGGGGGAGGCCCCGCTCGCGCTCGAATCGATTGAAGGCCTCGAAGGGGCTGGTGAGGACCACCCCGCCGAAGTCCCAGAAGACGGCTCTGACCTGGGCTTCGGGCTGCGCGGAAAGGGTCACGGCTCGATCGTAGAGGGAACCGGCTGCCAGCACCCCCTGGATGGTTGACTAGAGAGTCCATGGCTCGCCACGTGATCGTCGACGGTTCGAACATCGCCACCGAGGGCCGGTCGAAGCCGAGCCTCAAGCAACTCAGCGATGCCGTGACGGCGTTCATGGCCGAGAACCCCAAGGACCTCATCACGGTCATCGTCGACGCCACGTTCGGACACCGGATCGACAAGAAGGAAGTGGCCGAGTTCGACGAGGCAGTCAACAACAACGAGTTGGTCGCGCCGCCGGCCGGCACGGTGGGTCGCGGTGACGCTTTCGTCCTGAGCATCGCGCAGAAGGTCAAGGGCTCGATTCTCTCCAACGACAGTTATCAAGAGTTCCACGCCGACTACCCGTGGCTCTTCGAGGACGGCCGACTGATCGGAGGCAAGCCGGTTCCGCACGTCGGCTGGGTGTTCGTGAATCGCACGCCCGTACGTGGCGAGAAGAGTCGCCGCGCAACCAGCGCAGCCAAGGGTGATGCGAAGAAGAAGTCGGCCAAGCCGTCGGCCGCCGCCATGAAGCCGATGCCGGTTCCGAAGGCACCTCCGCCCGGGGCCGTGATGCCCAAGAAGAAAGAGCCGACTCCGGTCGCGAAGAAGCAGAAGGCACCGGATTCCGGCTCGGGCCGCACCGTCAACGAAATCTTGCCGTTCCTGCAGTTCGTCGAGAACCATCCGGTGGGAGCGGTCGTGACGGGCAAGGTCGAGAGTTATTCGTCGCACGGCGCGTACGTCGATCTCGGATCGGTTCGGGGTTACGTTCCGCTGCGACTCATGGGAGACCCGCCGCCGCGCTCGGCCCGTGAGGTGATGGGGTTGGGTCAGGACGTGACGCTCGAAGTGGTGTCGGTCGTGGCGTCGCGTCGCAGCATCGACTTGAAGCCGAGCACGGGGAAGGCGCCGGCTGCGAAGAAGACGGCGAAGAAGACAGCCGAGAAGAAAACAATCGAGAAGAAGACAGCCGAGAAGAAGACAGCCGCCAAGAAGCCGGCGGCGAAAAAGGTCGTCGCACCCAAGAAGGCCGCGGTGCAGAAGACTGCCGCACCGAAGAACGTTGCGGTCAAGAAGGTCGCTGCACCCAAGAAGACGGCTGCACCAAAGAAGGCGCCCAAGGAAACAATCGTCAAGAAGTCGGCCGCCAAAAAAACTGCGGTCAAGAAGTCAGCCGCCAAGGCCACCGGCACCAAGAAGTAGTCGTGCGTATCGCGACCTGGAACGTGAACTCGCTTCGAGCGAGGCTTCCCCGTGTTCAGGAGTGGATGGCCGATGTTCGTCCCGACGTGCTGTGCATGCAGGAGACCAAACTCGCCGAAGACGCGTTCCCGCACATGGCATTCGCCGAACTCGGCTACGAGACCGTCCATCACGGTCAGGGCCAGTGGAACGGAGTCGCCATCGCCTCGCGCGTCGGACTGAGCAACGAGGTTCGTGGCTTCGCCGATGGCGGTGAGGCCGATCCCGAAGCCCGCCTCGTGACCGCGACGTGTGGCGGCGTTCGTGTGAGTTCGGTGTACGTGCCGAATGGTCGCGCGCTCGACAACGATCACTACACCTACAAGTTGGCGTGGATGAAGCGTCTGTTGGCCCACCTCGAGCGCAACGAGAAACCCACTGATCCGGTTGTGGTAGCGGGCGACTTCAACATCGCCCCCGACGATCGTGATGTGTACGACCCGAAGAAGTTCGTGGGCGCCACCCACGTGAGCCAGGCCGAACGCGATGCGTTGGCGGCTCTCGAGAACTGGGGCCTCGTCGATGTGTTCCGCCGCCTTCACGATCAGGATCGTCTCTTCTCGTGGTGGGACTACCGATCAGGCGACTTCCACCAGGGTCGCGGAATGCGAATCGACCTCGTCATGGTGTCGGCCCCAGTGGCCGCGCGCACCCGCTGGACCATCGTCGATCGCAACGCCCGAAAGGGTCAGCAGCCGAGCGATCACGCACCGGTTCTGGTGGACCTCGATGACTGATCGCGACAGGTCGAACGACGACGGTTCAGCCGCCCGAATTCTGGGGTTGCCGGCCAACCGCGACGAGTTGTACCCGTTGGAACATCCGCGAGTTCGCTTGGCCAACTCGGTTCGAGCGGTGCTGCAGAACATCGCTACCTCCACCGCCGACGACGACATGGTGTCGTCGATCGCCGAACTCGTCGAAGAGGCGGCTCGTCGACTCGTCGACGGTCCCCACGGTCGTACGTACCACGGTTCCGCCGAGGGTTCGCTGGGCGGTGTACCCACTGGATTCCAGAGCCATAGTCCGGTCACCGGCCCCCTCAATCCACTGGCCGGGCCGGTGCGCCTCACGGCGAACGAACGAGAAGTGATCGCCGAGGTCACCTATGGCGATGCCTACGAAGGACCGCCGGGTCACGTGCACGGTGGAGTGATCGCCGCGTTGTTCGACGAAGTCCTCGGGTTGGCGCAAGCTCTGTCGGGTCACCCCGGGATGACTGGTCGGCTCGAAATTTCCTATCGAGCACCGACTCCGCTGCACACACCCTTACGCGTGGTCGGTCGGTTCGATCGAGTCGATGGTCGCAAGATCTTCACGTCGGGTGAAATCACGGTTGGCGATCGCTTGTGTGCCGAGGCCGTCGGGCTCTTCATCACGATCGACTTCTCGAAATTGGGTCAGGCCGGCGGCCGCGCGTTCAGCGCGGAATGATTGCGTCGAGGATCCGAGAGCCTGCTCGGTGGGCGAGTGGTCGACCGACCCCTGGAATCTCGGCCAACTCGTCGATGGTCGTCGGCTGGGTGCGGGCGATGAGTTCGATGGTGGCATCGCTGCAGATGAGTCGGGGATCGACGCGCGACGTGCGGGCCGCCTGATCACGCCACGCGAACAAGCGTGCGGCGATCGGATCGGATGGTGTGGGTTCGAGTCGGCGGGTCACTTGTCCGGCGACGAAGTCGGGTGACGGCGCCTCGCGATCGGGATCGGGCGGGAACGAATCGAGGAACGGACTCGGTGTGGATCGCCGACCGCGACGCGATTCTGTTCGAGTCACGACGAGGCGGTCGGAGGCGCGGGTGATCGCGACGTACGCCAGACGAATCTCCTCGGCGATTTCTGTCGTCGTGCGGGCCGAAGAGTGCGGGATGAGTCCGCCTTCTGCACCCACGAGAATGACGGTCGACCATTCGCGACCTTTGGCGGCATGGAACGTGAGCAGCTCAACGCCGTCGTCGTCACGGCGGAAGGGTCGGTTGATGCGCGCCCACGCCGAGAAGCCGAGTCCGTCCTTGCCGCCTTCGCGCAGGAATTCGTCGACAGCGTCGGCCACTTGGCGGCGAGCCGCGATGTCGTCGTCGGATTCGTCGCTCGGTTCACGGGCATCGCGACTCCACGCCGCGAGTTGGTGACGGTTCGTACGTTCGGCTGCTTCGCGAACGGCTCGCTGCACGGGATCGGCCGACGCGCTTCCGCTCAGAGTCGACGGCACCCCGGCGGCTTCGAGAGCCGTTCGAATGGTCGGTAACTGAGCATTGGTGCGAGCGAGGATTGCGGTGTCACGCCATTGCTCGACTCGCATGCGCTCGACGAACGTGGCGACACCAGTCGCTTCGGCGGCTTCGTCGGCGTACTCGATGATGAGTGGCTGTCGACCAGGCGACCGCGCCGAGCGCAGCGCGGGGAGTGGCGCATCGAGACCTTGGAGCACTCGCAGGCCGGCCGAGACGATCTCGGGCGTGCAGCGATAGTTGGTGTCGAGTCGGACGACTTCGACACCGGGGAAGTGCTTCTCGAGGTGGAGGAGAATGCCCGGGTCGGATCCGTTGAAGCCGTAGATGGCCTGGGCCGGGTCACCCACCACCGTCACGTCATCGCGGTCGCCGCGCCAGGCCTGAAGAACCGCCAATTGCAGCGGGTTGAGGTCCTGGGCTTCGTCGACGAAGAAGTGACGCAGTCGCCAGTGAACCGCGGCAGCGAACTGGCCGTCGTCCTTCAGGAGTCGAAGTGATTGGAGAAGCAGGTCGTCGAGGTCGAGCACGCCACGTTTGCGCTTGAGTGCTTCGTAGTCGGCGAGCACTTGAGCGAGTTCGCCGATCGGTCGGCGCAGCGAACGGGTGAGGTTGGATTCCTCGATGTTCTCGATCGACACGTTGCGGGCACGGATCCAGTCGAGGTCAGCCACGGTGTCGAACACGCGGCCCCGCGCCTCGGATCCGAGAAGTTCGGCGATCAAGCGACTGCGATCGGAGACAACGGTGGGGTGCCGTCGACCGCGGTCGTCCCAGAACTGCCGAAGCAACAGCAGAGCAACCGAGTGAAACGTTCCGGCGATCGGTTTGTCGCGCAGACCGAAGCCAGCCACGCGCCGACGCAACTCGTCGGCCGCCTGACGCGTGAACGTGAGGACCACGGTGTGTTGCGGGTCGATCGACTCGCTCAGGGCACGATGGGCCAGACGTCGAGTGAGCACGGCGGTCTTTCCCGAGCCTGCACCGGCGATGACGGCGAGCAATGGTGCCGACGACAACACGGCCGAGCGTTGTTGCTCGTCGAGTCCGAGGAGGAGTTCGTCGGTCGTGGTGGGCACACCTCGAGAGTAGGCGGTGGGTGTGGTGCCGGTCGTGGGCAGTAATGTCCGGCCATGCCCTATCCGCAACGCCTGCTCAACGACGGTGAAGAGGTCGCTCTCGACATCCACCCCCACTGGTGGTTCTTCGCCAAGTCGGCCGCAGCCACGTTGTTCTCGTCGGTCCTGTTCTTGTGGTCGGCCGTCGCGCTCGGGGATGCGACGTGGGAGAGGGGGCTCAAGTGGTTGTTCGGTGTGACCGCCATCGTGTCGCTGTTGTGGCTCGGGGTGCGTTGGCTGGCGTGGCGCACCACGCACTTCGTGATCACGTCCGATCGCCTCATCGCGCGCAAGGGCATCATCGCCAAGAGCGGAATCGAGATTCCCCTCGAACGCGTCAACAACGTGAGTTTCAACCAGAGCATCTTCGAGCGGGTGATCAAGGCCGGTGACTTGCTCATCGAATCGGGCGGCGAAGACGGCCAGCAGCGATTCACCGACATTCTGCGACCCGATGAGGTCCAGAACCTGATTCATCTGCAGATGGAAGAGAACCAGCGCCGCACGTTCGCACCGGCAGGCCAGCCGATCGACGTGGCCGGTCAGCTCGAGAAACTCGAAGCGTTGCGCGACCGAGGCACCATCACCGAGGCCGAGTTCGAGTCGCAGAAGCGTCGTCTACTCGACTGACCGCAACGCGACCACGCAACCGCCGAAGCCGCCTCCGGTCATGCGGGCACCCAGAACTCCGGGTGCTCGAAGAGTTCGCTCGACCGCCGCGTCCATCGTGGCGTTCGATGTCTCGAAGTCGCGACTGAGACTCCAGTGACTCTCGGTCATGAGTCGACCGGCCTCGGTCCAGTCGGCTCGGCGAAGAGCCGCGACGAAGTCGAGAACACGCTGATTCTCGGAGATCACGTGGTGAGCCCGACGACGAAGTTTCTCGTCGGCGATCACCGAAAGTGATTCGAGTGAAGCGTCTCTCAGTGGGCCGACGATGCGTTCGACAGCGGTGGTTTCGGTCACTCGGTCGGCGTACTCGCTGCCTGCCAGGGTGCGCGGAGCGATGAATTCGACGGAGACCGTGACTGCCGACGGAATCGGAACGTGTTCGATGCTCAGGTCGCGACAATCGATGAGCGTGGCATGACCCGGTTGCCCAGCGGCGATGCACAACTGGTCCATGATCCCGCACGGGACCCCGGACGCCACGTGTTCGGCGCGCTGACACAACTGCGCCATGTCGGTCGGGGGCATCGGTCGATCGACAGTGGCCACTCGAGCCACCGCGATCTCGAGTGCGGCGCTCGACGACAGCCCCGAGCCGATCGGAACGGTGGTCGACACGCGACCGGAGAAACCGCGCGGGGCGACTCCGGCCCGCTCGAGTTCGTGGAGCACTCCGGCCACGTACCGGCCCCACCGGGGCTCGATTCGAGCCGGGTCGTCGATCGGCAGATGCAACGTGACCGGAAGAGGTTCGTCGTCCGAGACGAGGTGCCAGACGCGATCGTCGGTGACATCACCGGTGATCGTGGTGGCAACCTCGAGAACCATCGGAAGAACGAGACCGCCGGTGTAGTCGGTGTGGTCACCGATCAGGTTGACGCGGCCGGGCGCCGAGACGATCACCGGCATGGTGGTCAGGCCGAGAGGCCGAGCAGCTGGGCGAATCTTTCGAGGGCGTCGGTGTCGAACGGAGCGCGCAGGGCCAAGTTGATCTGATCGGCGCCGGCGTCGACGTACTCGCCGATGCGGTCGATCACTTGTTGTTCGCTACCCGTGAGCACGCCTGGTCGGACGTGTTCGGCGAGGTGTCCGAATTGCGCGCGCAAACTCTCGTCGGTCCAGGCGATGCCGAGGTTCACTGTGCGGCTGATCTCCTGAGGGTCGCGCCCGAATTTCGCGCAGTGCTCGTTCAACACTTGGCTCTTGTGTCGGAATGCTTCCGGTGCGGCGAACGGAACGTTCCAGCCGTCGGCGTACCGGGCCGTGATCGACAACGTGCGCTTCTCACCGCCACCGCCGATCCAGATCGGGATCTTCTTCTGGACGGGTCGCGGTTCGTTGCGCGCGTCGTGGAGTGAGAACCACTGGCCTCTGAAACTCGTGACCTCGTCGTGTAGGAGGCCGCGCACGCACTGCACCGCTTCTTCGAGCTGATCCATGCGGGTCTTGATCGGAGGAAAGGGAATGCCGTACGCGTCGTACTCCACCTGGGCCCAGCCGGCGCCGAGACCGATGTCGGCACGACCGCCCGAGACATGATCGATCGCGGTGATCATCTTGGCCAGCACGGCCGGATGGCGATAACCGATCGAGTACACGAGCGAGCCCACACGTACTCGTGAGGTCGTGGCCGCCAGCGCCGAGTGCATGGCCACGGCTTCGTAGCAGGCCGCATCATCGGGTTGACCAGTGGCGCCGTAGAAGTGGTCCCAGATCGAGATCCAGTGGAAGCCGAGGCGCTCGATGAGGACCCAGAGCGGCTGCAGAGACTCGTACGTGGTGTGCTGGAGACCGGTGTGGACTCCGAACTTCGTCCGCGGAAACATGTCGTCACCGTACAGC
>VERK01000280.1 GCA_018882725.1 Actinomycetota bacterium
AACGAGTTGATCGCCCGTTCGAAGGACGCGATCGAGAAGGGCGAGGCCGTGCGATTCGCGGTGTCGATTCGCAACGTGAACCGCACGGTCGGCACGATGCTCGGACATGCGGTCACGAGTCGCTGGAAAGGTGCGGGTCTGCCCGACGACACCATTCAAATCGACTTCCGCGGTTCGGCCGGTCAGAGTTTCGGCGCGTTCGTTCCGCGCGGAATCACCATGCGTCTCGAAGGCGACTCCAACGACTATCTCGGCAAGGGTTTGTCGGGTGGCCGTCTGGTGGTTCGCCCCGACCGCGACGCCGTGTTCGAGGCCGAAGACAACGTGATCGCCGGCAACGTGATCGGCTACGGCGCGACCGGCGGCGAGATCTACTTACGTGGTCTCGTGGGCGAGCGTTTCTGTGTTCGCAACTCTGGCGCCACCGCGGTGGTGGAGGGTGTGGGCGATCACGGGTGCGAGTACATGACGGGCGGACGCGTGGTCGTGCTCGGTCCGACCGGCCGCAACTTCGCGGCCGGAATGTCGGGCGGAATCGCGTACGTGTACGACCCGAACGAGGTGTTCGCGGCCAAGGTCAACTACGAACTGGTCGATCTCGAACCGCTCGACCCGACCGATGTCGACTTCTTGCGCACCACCATCACGGCTCACACCGAAGAGACCGGCAGTGCGGTGGGTGGCCGGATCCTGGGTGCATGGGATGCCGAGGTGTCGCACTTCCGCAAGGTCATGCCGCGCGACTTCAAGCGCGTTCTCACGGTCATGGAGGAGTCCCGTCGACAGGGACTCTCCGAAGAACAGACGCTGCAGCGAGTGATGGAGAGCACCAATGGGTGAGACGACCGGCTTTCTGAAGTGGAACCGTGAGGCGCCGTCACGTCGTCCGGTTCCGGTTCGTCTGCGTGACTGGAAAGAGGTCTACGAACCGTTCGACCGCGACGCCCTGAAGCGTCAGGCCGGCCGGTGCATGGATTGCGGTATTCCGTTCTGCAACAACGGGTGTCCTCTCGGGAACCTCATTCCCGATTGGAACGACCTCGTGTACCGCGAGCACTGGCAGGACGCGATCGACCGCCTGCACGCCACCAACAACTTCCCCGAGTTCACCGGTCGTCTGTGTCCGGCCCCGTGCGAATCGGCGTGTGTGCTCGGAATCAACGCCGATCCGGTGGCCATCAAGCAGGTGGAAGTCGAGATCATCGACCGAGCCTGGGACGAAGGCTGGGTCGTGCCGCAGATGCCGAGTGTGAAGACCGGTAAGCGCGTCGCGGTGATCGGTTCGGGCCCGGCCGGTTTGGCCGTGGCGCAGCAGCTCACGCGTGCGGGTCACGAGGTCGTGGTGCTCGAGCGGGCTGATCGCATCGGCGGTCTGCTTCGCTACGGCATTCCCGAGTTCAAGATGGAAAAGCGCCACCTCGATCGTCGCCTCGCGCAGATGGAGGCCGAGGGGACCGAGTTCCGCACCAACGCGATCGTCGGCCAGAACATCGACATCGGAGTCCTCACCGCCACCTACGACGCGGTGGTCTTGGCCTGTGGCGCGACGGCTTGGCGCGATCTGCCGGTGCCGGGTCGCGAACTCGGCGGGATTCATCAGGCGATGGAGTATCTACCCTTCGCCAACAAGGTGCAGGAAGGTGATCTCGGCGCGTCACCCATCGACGTGAACGGCAAGCACGTGGTGATCATCGGTGGTGGTGACACCGGAGCCGACTGCCTCGGCACGGCGCATCGTCAAGGTGCCGCATCGGTGACGCAGATCGAGATCATGCCTCGTCCGCCGCAAGAGCGGGCCGATGCGAATCCGTGGCCGCAGTACGCGATGGTGTACCGCGTGTCGTCGGCGCACGAAGAGGGTGGCGACCGCGTGTACAGCGTCAACACCGAACGCTTCGTCGACGACGGCAACGGTCGTGTGCGGGCTCTGCTCCTGCACGAAGTCGAGATGCGCGACGGGCGGTTCGTGAAAGTCGAAGGTTCCGATCGCGAGATTCCCGCCGACTTCGTGTTCCTCGCCATGGGATTCGTCGGGCCCGAGAAGGGCGGCTGGCTCGACGAGCTAGGCGTGGCCCTCGACGATCGGGGCAATGTCAAGCGCAACGACTCGTACATGAGCAGCGTGCCCGGTGTGTTCGTGGCCGGAGACATGGGACGTGGCCAGAGTCTCATCGTGTGGGCCATCGCCGAAGGGCGCGCGTGCGCGGCGGGCGTGGATGCGTATCTGATGGGCGAAACGACGCTGCCGGCGCCGGTGCTGCCCACTGATCGCCCCATGGTCTGAAGTAGATTGTCGGCCGTGCGTCGAC
>VERK01000281.1 GCA_018882725.1 Actinomycetota bacterium
GTGTCGACCATCGCCAGCCCCGACATCGTCGACGACTCGTGGGTTTCCGATGCGTTCCGATCACTCGTCGAACCCTGGACCGCGTCGTCGAACGGTCGAGCCGAATCGATCGTGGTCGACGGCGGACCCGGGGCCGCGCTCGGTGCACTCGGACTCTCCAGTGCACAGTTGGCTCCGCTCACCGCGGTGGAAGCACTCGACTGGCTCGTGTGGTGCGGATCATCGAGCGGAGCCCACGGCCGTCGTCGCGGCACAGCGTCGGGCCGATTCTCGGCCTGGTGGATGCTCGCCGCCCTCGGAGGCTTAGTGGATGACTGGGACGAACTACGCGACGCCGACGAATTGAGCACGTTGCTCGGAGAAACGCTGCACGGTGCGACCTGGTGGCGATTCCACGATGGCGCGCGACCCCACGCCTACGAGATCAGCATCGTGGTGGAAGTGGCCGAGAACGACGAGAGCGCAACGCCTCTCAGCGTTGCGCTCCTCGCTCGCGATCACCCGGGGTGATCGAACGGATTCGACGGCTTATCGACCCTGCAGAGCCTCGATGAGCTTGGGCAGAACCTTGTGCACGTCACCCACGATGCCGAGATCGGCGATGCCGAAGATCGGGGCTTCCTTGTCCTTGTTGATGGCGATGATGTTCTTGGAACCCTTCATGCCCACCATGTGCTGCGTGGCACCCGAGATGCCGGCCGCGATGTACACGCTCGGCTTCACGACCTTGCCGGTCTGGCCCACCTGGTACGAGTAGGGCACCCAGCCGGCGTCGACGATCGCGCGCGACGCACCCGGTGCACCCTTCAGAATTTTGGCCAACTGCTCGACGAGTTCGTACTTCGCGCTCTCGCCCAAACCGCGACCACCCGACACCACGATGTCGGCCTCGTCGAGCTTGGGTCCGCTCGTCTCTTCGACGTGCGTCGCGATGACCTTCGCGCCACCGGTGGCACCGAGATCGGGCACCGACACGGCCACGACCGATGCCGCGCCGCCACCCGATGTTTCGGGAGCGAACGACTTGGGACGGAACGCGGCGAGATACGGAGCCGAACCCGTGAACGTGGAGGTGACGAGCGTGTTGCCACCGAAGATCGGCGTGGTGACCGACACCGAATCGCCCGACACCGAGATGTCGATGTTGTTGGTGAGCACCGTGCGATCGACCTTCACCGACAGACGCGCCATCACGTCGCGACCTTCGTAGGTCTGCGGGAAGAGCACGAGATCGGGAGCGTCGCCACCGTCGATGGTGGCCTTCATCGCCGAAGCAACAGCCGCACCAGCGAGGTTCGAGCCGTAGTCGACGCCGTACACCTTGGTGGCGCCGTACGAACCGACAGCCGCGGCGATGGCGTTGCCGTCACCAGCAACCCACACGCTGATCGAACCACCGAGGCTGCGCGCCTTGGTGATGAGTTCGAGCGAGCCCGAGGTGGGAGCGCCGTTGGAAGCCTGAGCGAAGACCCAAATGTTGTTGATTGCCATGTCGATGTCCTCTCGTCTTCTCAGATGACCTTGAGGCCTTCGAGGAAGGCCACGATCTTGCCGAACGACTCACCGTCGTCTTCGATGATCTCGCCGGCGGCGCGTGCTTCGGCCTGCGCGACGTTGCTGATGGTCTGGCCAGCGCCAGCCCAACCGACCGGAGTGATGCCGAGATCGGAAGCCTTCACTTCGTCGACCGGCTTCGACTTGGCGGCCATGATGCCCTTGAACGACGGGTACCGCGGCTCGACCACACCAGCGGTCACCGAAATGAGCGCGGGCAGCGAGCACGTGACTTCGTCGTAACCGGCTTCGGTCTGACGATCGGCCTTGAGCGTGCCACCGTCGATCGCGACCTTCTTGGCGAAGGTGACCGACGGAAGACCGAGGACTTCGGCCATTTGCTCGGGCACGGTTCCGGTGTATCCGTCGCTCGACTCGGTGGCGGCGATCACGAGATCGGCTCCACCCAGACGCTGCACCGCCGCGGCCAGCACCTTGGCGGTCGTGAGTGCATCGGAACCTTGCAGAGCCGGATCGGACACGAGCACGGCCTTGGCCGCACCCATGGCGAGCGCGGTGCGCAGACCGGCGGTCTCGGAGTTGGGTGCCATGGAAACGAGATTCACTTCTCCGCCGCCGGCCGCATCGACCAACTGCAGAGCCATCTCGACGCCATACGCATCGGACTCGTCGAGGATGAGCTTGCCGTCGCGCTTCAACGTGTTGGAGGACGGATCGAGCGCACCGGGGGTGGCGGGGTCGGGGATCTGCTTCACACAGACGATCACTTTCATGTGGGGCA
>VERK01000071.1 GCA_018882725.1 Actinomycetota bacterium
AGTTTGGTGACACCATCGACGATGGCCGCGACTTCGGGACCGAACTCACGATCGACATCGGAGACGGTGATCTCGGTGTCTTCAACCGCATCGTGAAGGAGTGCGGCGGCGATGGTGGTGTCGTCGAGACCGATGTCGGCGACGATCTTGGCCACGGCGAGCGGGTGGTTGATGTACCCCTCGCCGCTCTTGCGTGTTTGGCTCTGGTGAGCGACCCGCGCGACTTCGTAGGCCTTGGCCATGAGCGCGGTGTTGGCCTTGGGGTGCCGACGCCGGTACGAGGAAAGAACGTGAAAGAGCTCGTCGTCGGGTGTGCTCTGGTGACGTCGCCAGGGCAGCAGTCGGGTCACCGTCGACATGGGGCCTCCGGTGCGTTCGACATCAGAACTCGAGAAGTGATTCGATCCGCCGCTGACCGAGAACGGAGCGGCCGTTCAACGCCTTCAATTCGATGAGCATTCCGAGGCCCACGATCGTGGCCCCGAGAGTTTCGACGAGTCGACACGTCGCGGCGGCGGTTCCCCCGGTTGCCAACACGTCGTCGATGACGACTACCCGTTCGTCGGGGTGAATCGCGTCGCGGTGAATCTCGAGTTTGTCGGTGCCGTACTCGAGTTGGTATTCCTCGCGCACGACGGCCCAGGGCAACTTGCCGGCCTTGCGGACCGGGACGAAACCGGCACCGAGCGATACGGCGACCGGAGCACCGAGAATGAAGCCACGAGCCTCGATACCGATGACACGATCGACCCGTTCGGCGGCGAAGCGCTCGGCCATCTGATCGACGGCGGCGGCCAGGGCCGGGCCGTTACCGAGCAGCGGAGTGATGTCGCGAAACGTGACCCCGGGCTTCGGGTAATCGGGAATCGCCCGAATGTGGTCCGCCAGCGACTTCGAGCTCATGCCAGCAATCTACCGACGACGCTTCTTGCGTGGTCGCGGTGGGTGCGTCAGCACAGCCGAGGCCGAGACGTCGGCGGTCTGGGCCTCACCCGAGGACGCCTCCACCCTCTTGACCGCGCGGTTGCCTGACGGCAAGCCGGTCACGACCATTTGCTGGAGCGCAGTCCCGGTGACGTGAGATCCGCGCAGTGACGCGAACTTGGGCTCGCGTTCCTTGAAGATCGCGTACAGCGGCGTGGCGATGAAGACCGACGAATACGCACCGGTCGTGACACCCACCAGGAGGGCCAATGAGAACTCGCGCAGGGCGATGGCTCCGAAGACTCCGCTACCGAGAACCAAGAGTGACAGCACCGGCAGGATGGCCGCGATACTCGTGTTCAGCGAACGCATGAGCACTTGGTTGGCCGACACGTTGACGATGTCGGCCACGGGTACCCGAGTGCCGCTGAAGCGCTTGACGTTGTCCTGCACCTTGTCGAACACCACGATGGTGTCGTACAGCGAGAATCCGAGAATGGTCAGGAACGCCACGATGGTGGCCGGCGTGACCTCGAACCCGGTGAGCGAGTAGATGCCGACACTGACCAACACGTCGTGCATCATGGCGAGGATCGCCGCGAGGGCCATACGCCACTCGAAACGCCACGCGATGTACATCGACACCAAGACCAAGAAGATGATGAGGGCACGGACGGCCTTCTCGGTGATGGTGCGACCCCACGACGAACTCACCGAACTGACCGAAACCTCGTCGACGGAGACTCCTGCCTCCTCGGCGAGTTGGTTCTGTACCGCGGTTCGTACCTCAGTGGGCTCGTCGCCCACCTGGATGCGAATGAATTCCTCGGTGCCCGACGTGAGGGTCTGAATCTTGGCGCTCGAAGTCTCGACACCGTTGTCGTCGAGAACGGAACGAGCGGCGTCGACGTTCATGGTCGCGCTGGCCGGAACCTGCCAGGCCACCCCACCTTCGAAATCGATGCCGAGGTTGACGCCTCGGGTGAACAGCGAGACGATCGAGATCACGATCAGCGCCAGCGACAGACCGAAGCCCCGACGACGCTTGCCGTAGAAGTCGAACGAGGTCTGACCGTTGTACAGGCGACCCCACAGAGATTTGGAAACGACGACGTCACTCATGCCGCACCTCCCGCGGGACTCGCAACTCCGGTCGATGACGAATCGACACCGAGTGCTCGACCGCCTCCGTAACGCCGTCCTCGGGCGATGAGCAACATGGTGGGTCTCGTGAAGAACCAGGCCACCACCATGTCGCACAGTGTCGACAGACCGAGGAAGAACGCGAATCCACGCACCGATCCGACGGTCAGGTACCACAGCGTGAACGCGCCGATGAGCGACACGATGTCGGCGGCGATGATGGTTCGCCAGGCCGACTTGAAGCTTCGTTCGGCCGAGTTCCGCATGGTGCGACCGGCCCGCACTTCGTCCTTCAACTTCTCGAAGAACACCACGTACGAGTCGACCGTGACACCGATCGACACGATGATGCCGGCGGCTCCCGACAGGCTGAGCGCCAAGCCGTTCGTCTTCGACAGGAGTGAGATGACGCTCCATTGGATGGCGCCGGACACGAGGAGGCCACCCACGACCACGAGGGCCAGAGTGCGGTAATAGAAGAGCATGAACAGCAACACGAGCGCCACGCCGATGAGTCCGGCGATGATCGCCGCCTGGAGCGAGTCGTCACCCAGAGTCGGCGACACCGTCTGTACGGCCTGAACCTCGAGACGCACCGGAAGGGCGCCACTCTTCAACACACGTGCGAGGTCCTTGGCTTCCGACTCGGAGAAGCTGCCGGTGATGTCGACTCCGCCGCTGAACGACGGCTGGTTGACCGTGGGGGCCGACTGCACGACACCGTCGAGAACGATGGCCATACGGCGAGTCGGGCACGTGGCTCCCCCGCTGAAGCACTGCGATGCACCGACGTTCCAGAGGTCGGCTCCAGCGGCGCCTCCCTTCAAGGTGACGCGCACTCCCCAACCACCTTGGATGATGTCGGCTTGAGCGTCGCTGTTGAAGACTTCGCCGCTCGCGAACGCCGGTCCGAGTTGGTAGATCTCGCTGCCGTCGGCGTTGCGGGCGATGACCGTTGCGGTCGGATCGCTCGGATCGCCGCCGGCCAGATTCGGATCGACTGTCGGCTCGGCGCTCACGACCGTGGTGGTGGACCCCGAGGTGTCGGCGGCGACGGTCGTCGAGGACTCGGTCGGAACCGAAGTGGACGAGTCGGAAGGGGCCGGCGCAACCGTCGCAGCGGAAATCGTCGTGGTCGGCGTACCCATCGGGCGACGAGACGGGCCAGGAGTGGCCGTCGCCGGCGGAGCCAACGTGAGAGAGATCGGTGGTGCGGCGATCGACGTCGGGGCGCCCGAGTCGGTCGGCGCTCCGGAGTCGGTGGGCGCGACAGTGGACGAGGCGCCGGGGTCGGCGGTGGGAACGCTCGCTGACGGGTTCTCGTTCGACGTGATCGGAGTGGCGGCCAGCACGGGTCGCAGTAAGACCTCACCTGTCACCTGGACGAGACGAATGGCTTCGTCCTGGTTCTCGACGCCGGGCAAGTTGACGACAATGGCGTCGCCCTGGCGGATGATTTCGGGTTCGGCCACGCCGAGCGAGTCGACACGCTCACGAATGCGCTCGACGGCGATGTCGAGCGATTCGGAGTTGTACTCGCCGACGGGTTCCTGAGTGACCGACACGCCACCCTGGAGATCGAGGCCGAGCGACGGCTCGTTGCCAGCGGCGAACGTCGCGCCGAGGGCCAGAGCCACCACCGAGAGGAAGATCGCCAGCGACGTGGCGAGACGACGACTCACCGGGTCACTCTTCCGTCGCGGCTGATTCGGGACCGCCAGCCGGTTCGGCGCTGGGATTCACCTTGCGCGCGATCGCCGCTCGCGACACGCGAATCTCGACGTTCTCGGCGATCTCGAGCCACACGACGTCGCCGTCCATGGCGTTGACGAACCCGTACATCCCCGAATTGGTCAGGATCTCGTCACCCTCGCCGATCGACTTCTGCATGTCGGCCGTTTCACGCATCCGGCGCCGCTGCGGCCGGATCATCAAGAAGTACATGGCGAAGCCGATGAGGGCCATGAACACCAGGGTGAACACGAAACTTCCACCCGAGTTCTGGGTGGAGTCTTTGGATGCGAGAAGTGCGTTGAGCATGTCCGTCCGTTCGAAAGGCAACCTGGGGAATGTTAGTGCCCGGCTCCGGAACCAGGCCGGATTCGCCTGGTTCAGCCCCAGGTAGCGAGCACCGAACGACGCAATTCGTCGAAAGTTCCCGACTCGATGGCCGATCGAGCGCGGTTCATCAGGTGGAAGGTCCAGGCGATGTTGTGGAGCGACACCAGGCGTGAGGCCGTGGGTTCGTTGACCTGGAACAGGTGGCGGAGGTAGCCGCGAGTGTGACGCGCGCAGACGTCACAGGGGCACGAGTCGTCGAGAGGTGACTCGTCGAGGGCGAAGCGCGCGTTCTTGACGTTCAATCGGCCCTGGTCGGTGAACGCTGTTCCGTGGCGACCCAAACGGGTCTGCATCACGCAGTCGAACTGGTCGACTCCGAGGCCGATGGCCTCGACGAGCGACGCCGGGTCGCCGACTCCCATGAGATAACGCGGACGGTCAGCCGGGATGGCCTCGAGCGCGGCGGCCAAGGCCGGAACCATCTCGTCACGAGTCTCGCCGACCGACAGGCCACCGATGCCGTACCCATCGAAATCGAGCGCGACGGTGCGTTCAGCGCTCTCGCGTCGCATGGCTGGGCTGATGCCACCTTGAACGATGCCGAACAACGCCTGATCGGCGCGATTGTGGTGACCACGCGCGCGTCGAGCCCACGCCGAAGTGCGTTCGAGGGCGAGCCGCACCACGTCGGGTGGAGACGGCAGCGGTGGGCACACGTCGAGCACCATCTGGATATCGGCGCCCAACTTCAGCTGGACCTCCACGGCGAGTTCGGGTGTGAATCGATGCGAACTTCCGTCGTACGTCGAGCGGAACGTCACGCCGTCGTCGTCCACCTTGGGCTCGAGTGAGAAGATCTGGAATCCGCCCGAATCGGTGAGCGTGAGTCCGCGCCAACCCGCGAACTTTCCGAGACCGCCGAACTTCTCGACGGTGTCGGCGCCCGGGCGCAACATCAGGTGATAGGTGTTGCCGAGCACGATCTCGGCACCCAACGACTCGTAGTCGGCTGCGCTCAGGTACTTGATGGCACCACGAGTGCCCACCGGCATGAAGCACGGAGTGCGGTAGGTGCCGTGTGCAGTGTGAGCCGTACCGGTACGGGCCGCGCCGTCGAGGGCCAGAAGAGTGAAGCGAACCGGATGCATCAGCGGGACAACAGCATGGCATCGCCGAACGACAAGAAGCGGTACTCGCGCTCGAGTGCTTCGGCGTACAAGTGGCGCCAACGAGGGCCGACGAACGCATCGATCATGAGGAGCAACGTGGTGCGGGGTAGGTGAAAGTTGGTCATGAGGCGGTCGACGACTTTCCACTCGTAACCCTGACGGATGAACAGACTGGTCCGGCCTTCGAGCCGCTCGGTGGTGGCCGCCGACTCGAGGCTGCGCACCGACGTGGTGCCGATCGCGAGCACGCGCTGCGCCCGAAGGCAGCGTTCGAGAACTTCGGGACGAACCGAGTACCACTCGCTGTGCATCTTGTGTTGGCTCGGGTCGTCGGTACTGATGGGCGTGAAGGTGTCGCGACCGACGATCAGTTCGACGCGCAGGATCTCTACTCCGAGAGCCTCGATGGCGGAGAGGAGCTCGGGGGTGAAGTGAAGACCGGCCGTGGGTGCGGCCGCGGACGCGGCACGACGGGCGTACACGGTTTGGTAGCGCGTCGGTTCGTCGAGACGAGCGGTGATGTACGGCGGAAGAGGGACTTCGCCGAGTCGCTCGAGGAGATCGTCGACGGACTCCCCGTTCTGGTCGGTCGGACGAAGCGTGATTTCGAACGTGTCGTCGTTGCGAGAACGGCCGTCGAAGATGACGACGGTCCGTCCGTCGTGATCGTGCAAGCTCTCGCCTGACTTGAGGCGACCGCCCGGCTTGACCATCGCCTCCCAGCGCGAGCGATCGTCGGTCAACGCTTCGAGGAGGAGCAACTCGACACGGCCGCCGCTCGAACGTTGAACGTGAAGTCGAGCGGGCAGCACGCGTGTGTCGTTGACGACCATGACGTCGCCGGGTTCGAGGAAGCGAGGGAGTTCGCGCACGATGGTGTGCTCGATGCGGTCACGATGATCGACGAGGAGACGGGCCGAGTCGCGCGGCTCGACCGGTGTCTGGGCGATTCGCGATCCGGGGAGGTGATAGTCGAAGTCGTCGGTGCGCATCAGAAGAGAGCGGGTGGCCCTCCAGAGGGCAGCGGAAGTCCGAGGTGCTCCCACGCCGAGGCCAAGGCGACGCGGCCGCGCGGAGTTCGGGCCAGGAAACCGCGTTGGATCAGGAAGGGCTCGTAGACGTCTTCGACCGTTTCGGGTTGTTCGCCCACGGCAATCGCCAGAGTCGACAATCCGACTGGGCCACCGGAAAACTGCTGGCAGATCGCCGACAGCAACTGTCGGTCAGCCTTGTCGAGTCCAGCTCCATCGACACCGAACACCGCCAGGCCTCGATCGGCAGTGACGCCGTCGATCCCGACGAGTCCACCCACTTCGGCGAAGTCACGAACGCGACGAAGCAGACGATTGGCGATGCGCGGTGTGCCGCGGCTGCGGCGAGCGATCTCGTGGGCACCGGTTGCGTCGATGTCGAACCCGAGAATGGAGGCGGCTCGGCTGACGATGGACGTGAGCTCGTCGGTGTCGTAGTACTCGAGTCGCGCCACCAGGCCGAATCGATCGCGCAACGGACCGGTGATCATTCCGGTGCGCGTGGTGGCCCCCACCAAGGTGAAGCGAGGCAAGGTGAGTCGGATGCTCGACGCGGCTGGCCCTTTGCCGACCACGATGTCGATCTGGAAGTCCTCCATCGCCGGGTAGAGGATCTCTTCGACGGTTCGACTCAGACGATGAATCTCGTCGATGAACAGAACGTCGCCGGGTTCGAGTTTGGTGAGGATCGCGGCTAGGTCGCCAGCGCGTTCGAGAGCGGGTCCCGACGTGACGTGCAGCCGGGTGCCCATTTCGGCCGCGATGATGACTGACAAGGTGGTCTTGCCGAGTCCGGGAGGGCCGGCGAACAAGAGATGGTCGACGGCTTCGCCACGAGCGCGAGCGGCCTGCAGAACGATCGACAACTTCTCCTTCAGCTCGCGTTGACCGACGAAGTCGTCGAGTCGACGCGGACGCAGACCGACTTCGTCGAGTGCATCGTTGGCGTCGAGGCGGTCGCCAGCGGGATCGAGGAATTCATCCCGCACGGCGGGCTCCGAGATTGGCGAGAGCCGAACGCAAGATGTCGGCCGCGTCAGCCTGTGTCGTCGTGTCGATGTCGCGGAGTGCTTCGCGAACTTCGGCGTCGGTGTAGCCGAGGCCGAGGAGAGCGGTACGAACGTCTCCGACCGATGTGGTCTCGCCCGGGCGCGACGGCTCGTCGATCACCGGAACATCGAGACGGTTCTTCAGTTCGACGAGGAGGCGCTCGGCGGTCTTCTTGCCGACACCGGGAACGAGCGTGAGCGCCGCGATGTCGGACGATGCGACGATGTCAACGAGAGCGCGCGGCGTGTGGGTGGACAGAATCGACATGGCCATCGACGGACCGATTCCGTGGGTGGCGATGAGAACGCCGAAGGCAGCGCGCTCGTCGCGTTGGAGGAAACCGAAGAGAGTCTGGGCGTCCTCGCGAATGTGATGGTGCACGTACAGGAAAGCGGGTGACGTGGGCTCGAGTTCGGCCAAGGTGCGTGGAGTGACGTGAACCAGATATCCGACTCCGCCGACCTCGACGAGCGCGAGTCCGTCAGGCATCCGCTCGACCACTGTTCCGCGCAAGCTTCCGATCACGGCTGAACCCCAAGAGCGGCGCGGACTCGTTCACGCGTGGGAGCGACCGCCAAGTAACACAGCGCCAGAGCGGCGGCATCGGCCGCGTCAGCCGGACGAGGCGGCGAATTCAAGCCGAGACGCTTCTGCACCATCGTCTGCACCTGGGCCTTGTCGGCACCGCCCCACCCGGCGACGGAGTCCTTCACCTGAGTGGGAGTGAACTGAACGACATCGCAACCGAAGCGCTGCGCTTCGGCCAGTGCCAAGCCACTCACCTGGGCCACCCCCATGGCAGTTCGGGTGTTGTTCTGAAAGAAGACCTGCTCGATCGCCACCGCATGCGGACGGAACTCGTGCAACAAGGCCAGGAGATCGTCGTGGAGACGCCGCAGACGTTCGGGAAGGGCCTCGTGTGGATCGGTGCGCAGAACTCCGAGGGACACCGCCTTGGGTGACGATTGAGCCTCGATGACCGCGTATCCGCACCGGGTCAGACCAGGGTCGATGCCCAGCACGCGGCGGCCTACGAACATGCGTACGATCCTACCCGGCCAAGCCCGGGGCCTCAGCGGATCCGACCGGCCACCTGGGTCGGAGCGGTGTACGTCAGCGGGATGCCGTGAGAGCGGCGGTCAGTTCGTCGACCGACCGGAACGTGAGGCCAGCCAGGGCCCGGTGGGCGTACCGCACCGTTCCTCCAGCGTCCACCACGAACACGCTCCGACGCATGAAGCCGAGCGGCCCGAGAACGCCGTACGACCCGGCGACCTTCTTGTCGACGTCGGCGAGCAACGGAAAGCGAAAGCCGTGCTTGTCGGCGAACTTCTCGTGACTCGACACGTCCTGAGCCGAGATGGCCAGCACCACCGCGTCGAGGTTCTCGAATTGCGCCAACTCGTCGTTGTACGAGTTCAGCTGTTTGGTGCACACGGGTGTGTCGTCACCGGGATAGAAGACCACGACGACGGGACGGCCACGGTATTCGGACAACGAATACGAACGACCTCCCGTTCCGGGAAGAGTGAAGTCAGGGGCCTGATCGCCGACACCGAGAGCCATGTTCGCCTTTCGTCGAGAGAACTGAGTCGTATCAGCCGACGCTCTCCAACATGTCATCGGAGATGTCGAAATTGGAGAACACGTCCTGGACGTCGTCGTTGTCCTCGAGCGCCTCCATGATCTTCAGGATCTTGCGAGCCGTCTCGGCGTCGGTGACCTCGATCTGGGTCGACGAAACCATTGTCGAGTCGGCCGATTGGACACCGAGCCCGGCCGACTCGAGGGCGGTCTTGACGTCGTAGACCACCGACGGTTCGGTGAGGATTCGCCACGACGAACCGTCGCGGGTGATGTCGTCGGCCCCGGCGTCGAGAGCCGCCAGCATGACGTCGTCCTCGGCGGCCGAACCATCGAGCAGGATCACACCGCGTCGGCTGAACTGCCAGCCCACCGCTCCCGGCTCGGCCATCGAACCGCCCAACTTGGAGAAGATGTTGCGAATCTCGCCACCGGTGCGGTTGCGATTGTCGGTGAGCGTCTCGACCATCATCGCCACGCCACCTGGCGCGTATCCCTCGTACATGATCGACTCGTAGTTGCCGCCGTCATTGACACCGGAACCCCGCTTGATCGCACGGTCGATCGCGTCGTTCGTCATCTGGGCGGCCTTTGCCTTCTGCACGACGGTGCGAAGCGACGCGTTCGTCGACGGATCGCCGCCACCTTCGCGCGCAGCGACTTCGAGTTGGCGAGCGATCTTGGCGAAGAGCTTGCCGCGCGCCTTGTCGGCCGCACCTTTCTTGTGCTTGATGGTTGCCCATTTGGAGTGTCCGGACACGGTTCACCTCACGGCTAGTTGGGACTCGACGAGATCGAGAAACAAACGATGGATACGCGAATCGGAAGTCAGTTCGGGATGGAATGATGCCGTCATGACGTGACCCGAACGAATGAGAACGGGAGCACCGTTCCAGGAAGCGAGAACCTCGACGTCACTCCCCAACTTCTCGATGGCGGGTGCCCGTATGAAGATTGCGTGGAAGGGTGAGTCGAGCGAAGTCACCGACAGGTCGCACTCGAACGAGTCGACTTGACGTCCGTACGC
>VERK01000282.1 GCA_018882725.1 Actinomycetota bacterium
GTTGCTGCACCTCGCCGTACGACAATTCGCCGGCGAGATGGGCTCGGGTGAGCACCGTCGTCATGTCGTCGGGCGGTTCGACACCGTTCTCGATCGCGGCCCGACGCTCGGCCACCAGACCGCCGACGATGCCGTGAATACCTTCCATCGCTCGCTGCACGAGCGACAGGTCGCCGCCCCCGAGACCGTTGACGATGTCATCCGACCATTCGCCGAAGTGGTCGCGGTCGTCAGGATGCACGCCGAGCATCTCGGCGATCACGATGGCCGGGAACGGAAACGCGAACAGCCGCACGAAGTCGCCTTCGCCGTCGTGCGAGAACGACTGCGACCACAACTCGTGACCGATTCGGTCGACCCGCGGCGTGAGCGCAGCGATGGCGGCCGGGCGAAAGCCGTCCTGCAACACCCTGCGTTGGCGGCGATGATCAGGATCGTCAGCCGAACCGAGCACTCCCCCGCGCTGCGTGAACACACCGGGTCCGTCGCCGTTGCGCCATTGCTCGGGTTCGAGCAGCATCGCCAACACGTCGGCGTGGCGCGACACCACGTAGAACGGCGGCTCGAACGACTCTTCGCGGTGATACGGGCACTCGGCCAACAAGTGATGGTGGCCGCTCGCCGGCTCGAGGTCGTTCGCGCGAGCGAGGTGCGAGTAGGTCACGATTGCGATGCGGCGTCAGTACGGAAGAGTTCCGCCGTCGACCGGGAACAAACAGCCCGTCATGTTGCGAGCCGCATCGGACGCGAGGAGCACGGCCACCGCCGCCACCTCTTCGACGCGGTTCGGACGCTTGATCGACGACTCGGAGCAGAACATCTCGATGAGCGCGTCATACGAACCGACGCCCATGGCGACCGCCGAGGCCGGACCGGTTTCGCGCACGATGTCGGTCTCGATGATGCCGGGCAGAATCGCGTTGACGGTGATACCGAGCGTGCCGACCTCGTGGGCCGCCGATTTCACGAGTCCGTTGACCGCGTGCTTGGTGGCCACGTAACCGGGGAGACCCGGCTTACCGAGCTTGCCTTCCACCGACGACGTGACGATGATGCGTCCGCTCTGGCGCGGAATCATGTGCTGTAGCGACTTGCGCATACCCCAGAAGACGTGATTGAGATTCCAGTCGACTTCGAGATTCCACTCTTCGTCGCTCATCTGGAACACCGGTGCAGTGGCCTGGACACCACCCGAATTCAGACAGCAGATGTCGAGCTGGCCGTAACGCGCGATCGTGAAGTCGATCAGGCCCTCGACCGTCGACTGCTTGGCTGCGTCACCGCCGTAGAAGTCGGCGCGGTCACCGGCGTTCAATTCCTTCAGGGCCTGGCGACCCTTGGCCTCGTCGCGTCCGTTGATGACGACGCGCGCACCTTCGGCGAGAAAGGCCTCGGCCATGGCGCGTCCGATGCTGCGGGTTCCACCAGTGATGCAGGCGACTTTCCCGGCGAGTTTTCCTGTGCTCGTTGACATGTCGGTTCCCTTCGCGATCAGTACGGAGCGGTTCCGCCGTCGATGGAAATGAGCGAACCGGTGATGCCGGCTCCGATGTCGGACGCCAGCAACACGGCCACATTGGCCACGTCCTCGACTTCGTTGATGCGCTTGATCGCCGAGTCGGCGGCGAACTGGGCGAGCAGTTGGTCGTAGGTGAGGCCCATGGCCGCGGCGGCTCCGGCTCCGCCTTCCTTCACGATGTCGGTTTCGATCACACCAGGGCACAACGCGTTCACCGTGATGCCGAGGGTTCCGACTTCCTTGGCGGCTGACTTCGTCAGACCGTTCACGGCGTGCTTGGCCGCGACGTAGGTGGACATACCGGGCTTGCCGACCTTGCCCTCGACCGACGAGATGTTGATGATGCGACCCCACTGCTGCGGAATCATGTAGTTGAACGCTCGGCGCATGACCCAGAACGAATGCCAGAAGTTCCAGAGAAGCGCGTCCTGCATCGGCTCGTCGGGCAACTGCGCGATGGGGGCGAAGTCGGCCGCACCACCTGCGTTGGCGACCATGATGTCGATGCGGCCGAAGTGGGCCACGGTTCCGTCGACGATCGCCTCGCAATCGTCCTTCTTCTTCACGTCTCCCGCGATGAAGTGAACCTGATCGCCGCGACCGAGTTCGGCCAGCGTGCGCTGCGCCTTGGCGGCGTCGCGACCGTTGATGACCACTTTGGCCCCTTCGTTCAGGAATGCGGTGGCGATCGCCAACCCGATTCCGCGGGTTCCGCCCGTCACACAGGCGACCCGTCCGTCCAACGC
>VERK01000283.1 GCA_018882725.1 Actinomycetota bacterium
GGGCTACTTCGATCGCGAGCTCACCAAGCGCAAGCGCGATCACAAGGAAGTGTTCGACTTCGTCGATCCGTCGCATTCGTCGATCGATCAACGCAATCGCTGGCCGCAGTCACTGCCCGGCTTCCGCGAGACGATGACCGAGTTGTTCGACGAGTTGTCGGTGCTCACCGATCGGACGATGGCTCTCATTCACGATGCGCTCGGTCTGGGGGACGAGTCGCGTCGGCAGGTGGCCTGTAGCCGTCACGGAAGTTCCATTCGCCTCAATCACTATCCCGTGGGCGATCCGGTCCCCGAGGGAGAGCGCGACGGACTCGCCGATCTGGGCGAGACGGCGCTCGGCTACCACACCGATCCGGGTGTGGTGACGTTGTTGTTGCAGGACGACACTGGTGGTCTGCAGGCCGAGTCGCTCGACCACGGCTGGATCGACGTGCCGCCCACGCCGGGCACGATCGTCGTGAATCTGGGTGACTGCATGCAGGCGTGGACCAACGATCGCTATCGCGCGGCCGTGCACCGGGTGGTGCCGATGACCAAGCGCAGTCGCTACTCCATTCCGTACTTCTCGAACCCCGCGCGCGAAGCGGTGGTGTCGCCGGTGACGGAGTTGAGTACCGACGGAGTGCGCTATCGACCGTTCGCTTGGCGCGAGTTCATGGCGGCCCGGGCCTACGACAACTTCACCGATCTCGGTGTGGACGACACACAAGTGACCGACTTCCGCGTCACCGCGTGAAGATAGATCGTCTGATCGGCGTCTACGGCGCTAACGGAACGCTGCGTGGCGAAGTTGCGTATTGGATTGGCGCTCGTCTCGGTCGACGTCACTGTTCGCTCTGCGACGTGACGCACGGACTGTTCACTGCGAAGGGCGAGTGGAAGCGTTGTCGTGAGGGGTTGCCCGTTCCCTTCGAGATGTTCCACCGCGACGATCAACCCGATGAAGTTCGCCGGGCGACGGGTGACCAGGCGCCGGTCGTACTGGCAGAAACGACCGAAGGTCTGGTCGCACTGCTCGACGGCTCGGGAATCGAGTCGGCCGGTGGGAATCCGAATCGTTTGATGCAGGCGATCGAAGCGGCCGCCCGAGCGTCCGGGCTCGACTGGACCTGACTCCGTCAGACTTTCGAAGCGGGGTGGCTCTTGTCGGGAAGTACGAGGTCGGAGACAACGATGCAGATGCCTCCAAAGACGATCGAGGCGAGAACTATCACCGCACCTGGTCCTTGATGCCCGTACAGCTGCGGAGCGAATCCCGAGGCGATCGAGTCGAACGTGAGGGCGCCGATGGTCGCGAATGAAGCCGCGTAGCGGTGGCCTTCGCCGAGGCGGTTGGTGACCAGCCGCACGAAGATCACGAACACGGGGCCCGTGACCGCGGCGATCAAGAAGAGCACGATCCGGCCAATGGACTTGGTGGGGAAGTCGTCGGGAACCAGCCGGAAGACCAGGGCGACGGCGAGCGCCAGCACGGCTCCAAGGGCGACGGTGGGTATCTGACGTTTCATGTGGCCTCGCTTCGTGAATGTAGTAATAACTACAAAACAAGTTAAACGAAGCCACCGCTACAGTCAAGGGCGTGGGTTATCGACACTCAGCCGACGAGATCCTCGACGAGGCGGTCGAGGTCGCGGTTGCCAACGGTCTGGCCGAGTTGACGTTCGCCAAGGTGGCGGCCGGACTTGGGATCAGCGACCGAATGGTCGTCTACTACTTCCCGACGAAACTCGATCTGGTGGCCGGAGTCGCAATACGACTCGGTGACGAACTACAGCTACTGCTGGCCAAGGCCTTCGGCGACGAGCGTCGTACGCCCGACGAGTTGCTCGCACTGGCGTGGCCGGTTCTGGCGTCACGGCGGGGGGATCGCGTTTTCGCGCTCTTCTTCGAGATGATCGGATTGGCGAGTGCGGGTCAGGAGCCGTACCCGCACATGGTGCGTTCGTTGATGGAGGCGTGGAGAGACTGGCTCGCCGAACGTGTGGTGGGGGAACGCATCGACGTCCGTCGTCGGCGAGCGCTGTCGGTGATGGCCCGAATCGACGGCCTTCTCATGATTCGTCGGACGATGGGCAACGAGGCGGCGTCGCTTGCCGCGCGTGAACTGGGGAACGCGTAACGCGCGAGGCGCGGCTCAGCGCGGGCGCTTTGTGAGTGGTCGAAAAATCTCGGCGATCTTGTGATCGGATTCGAGAGGATGTCGTAACGGTCGATCGAGGTTCACGCTGTACACGTTGTTGCGCCCCTGTTT
>VERK01000284.1 GCA_018882725.1 Actinomycetota bacterium
GGATGGGCATGCCCGTTCCGATCGACCAGATGCCGGGCTTGGCATCTCAGGACGAACTCGACGCCTTCGCGGCCGCCGACGGGGTCGATGCGTCAATCGCGTTCGCGACCTCGATGATCGAGCATCACCGAGCCGGCATCGCGATGGCCGACTACGTGATCGAGAACGGCCGAAATCGCGATGTCGCCGTCATGGCGCAGTCGATGATCAACGGTCAGTCCACCGAGATCGACGCGATGAACGGAGTTCTCACCGAACTCACCGGATCGTGAAGCGTCAGCGCCTCATCGGGGTGTCGGCCGGAATCGCTCTGCTCGTCCTGTCGTCGACTGGTTGTGGTGACGCCGACTCCGATCTGACCCTCGTGTCGTCGAGCGACATGCTCGTCCCCGACGACAAGCCGACCCGGGACTACGACCAGTTCCTCGCCGACTCGATCACCAGCATCGAATCCTTCTGGGCCGAGCAGTACCCCGAGCACTACGAGAGCGACTACACGCAACTCGTTGGCGGTGTGCACGCCCACTTCCCTCAACGCGAGGCACCGTTACCCGATGGCTGCGACTTCTCGGGCGATTACGCCGACGTCGAAGACAACGCGTTCTACTGCGACGAGGGCGACTTCATCGTCTACGACGACGAGTTGCTGCTTCCGTCCTTCGTCGACGAATTCGGCATCGCCGTGGCCGGAGTGATCATGGCGCACGAGTGGGGACACGCCATACAAGGGCCGCTGCGCAACGATGTCCTCGACCTGCTGCCGACAACGACGCTCGAACTCCAGGCCGATTGCTTCACCGGGGCCTGGTTCGCTCACGCTCAAACCACCGGCGTCGGCGACTACGACCTGTCCGACGAAGACATCACCGGCGCATTGCTCGGCTTGGTTCAACTCGGCGACGCGCCCGGTGACGACGCGTCCGATCCGGCTGCGCACGGCTCGGCGTTCGATCGAGTGTCAGCGTTCCAGGACGGCTACCTCGGAGGCGTCGCGCCCTGTGTCGACTACGAATTCGACGAACCCATCGTTCTGCAGTTCGGATTCAGTCCTGAAGAGTTGTCACGACCCAACCCGAGCGACTTCCCCTTCGACGATGCGATGTTCGAGTCACTGTCGACCGACCTCACACTGTTCTGGACCACGCTGATCGAAGAAGAATTTCCGACCTGGCGCGAACCGACCTTGATCCTCGCCGAGACCGACGAGTTGCCTCCGGTCTGCTCGGTCGGACTACCCACCGACCCGACCCTGGGCGTCTGGGTGTGTGCCGACGACTTCACGGTGACGATCGACGTGTCAATCGCGGCGGCGGCGTACGACGAGATCCCGGGCGACTTCGCGGTGGGATATCTGCTCGCCGTCGCCTGGGGTGAACTCGTTCAAGAGGCGACCGAACTCGAACTCACCGGAGAAGATCGTCAACTCCTGAACGACTGCCTCGCTGGCATGTGGGCCGGCGACATCCTCCCCTTCAATGACGAACCAGTGGCGCCGTCGACCGAGGACAACCCTCGGGTCGGACTCTCACCCGGAGATCTCGACGAGGCGATCCGGATGGCGATCCTCCTCGGTGACCGCTCGCGCGACGACGACGTGATGGGTAGCGCATTCGAGAAAGTCGACGCCTTCCGCCAAGGCGTGTTGTTCGGATCGTCGGGTTGCTTCGGCTGACGTCAGGGGGCGATGGTCGTCGGAACGGGGGGCGGTGTCGTCGGCACCGCGGTCGTCGGCGGCACGGTCGAGGGCGGACGCGTGGTCGTCGTCGGTGCAGCAGTCGTCGCAGGAACGAGCGTCGTGGACGTGCTCGTGGTGGTCGTGTAGTTCGGGTCGCGCCAGTTGAAACGCGGCGGCGGCGAACCGTACTCCTCGGGTTCCTTCACGCCATCCCACACGAAGACCTGATCGCCCTTGGCCACCAACGTCTGGAAATAGTCGGAGATGTGCATCGGGATCCGGATGCATCCATGCGACGCCGGGAAGTTCGGAACCTCCTGGGCTCCGTGAACAGCGATGCCGTAGTTGAAATAGACGGGGTTGTACATGCCACCGAGTTGGCTCTCGCGACGGCCAGCCACCATTCGGTTGAACTTGTAGACACCGCCCGGTGTCCACGACAGCCCGCACCAGCCTTCCTTGATCGGCTCGAGGCCTTTTTCGTTACCGGTTTCGCCCGGGTCGATGGTGACTTCTTCGCACCATTCCTGATCGTCACCCGACGGGATGTGTGTGATGAGCACCGGGTCTTCGCCATGA
>VERK01000285.1 GCA_018882725.1 Actinomycetota bacterium
GATGGACAAGGACCAGTTCTCGCTGGCCTTCGACTGCTTGATGCACCGCGACGACGTGACCCCTCGCCTGGGCGAGATCACCGCTCCGTCACTCATCATCCACGGCGACGACGACGCGGCCATCCCGGTGTCGAAAGCAGAGGTGTTGCGCGACGGCTTGGGTGGTCGGGCCGAACTCGTGGTGGTGGCCGGTGGCACTCACGCCGCCAACCTCACGCATCCCGAACCGACCAACACCGCGATCGCGCGATTCCTCGCATCGCTCGACTGATGTCTGGCGGCGATCGCCGCAGCGACGATCAGGCGGCCAGTGTGTTGCCGAAGATCTGCCAGGCGAGGGCCGACTTCGCCGACAGGCTCAGGATCAAGTACACGCGCTCGCCAAAGACGTAGTCGCGCCACTTCCCCACCTGCTTGTACTGCAGCCACTGGTTGAGCGCGAACAGATTGAAGAAGATGAAGATGCTCACGAACACCCCGTACACGAAGTCGGGCATCTCGGGGCCGGGGCCGAACAGATAGATCACGAGAGCGATCCAGGGGACGATCCCGGCGATGCAGCCGAACCAGAAGGGCGTGAACCACACCGGCTTGCCCGGTTCGTTGACCACTTCCATGATCCAGCCGAACAGGATCATCGACGCGTTGACGCCGGCGATACCGATCAGTGCGGTGATCTCGGTGATGCCGAAGACCATCGCGATCATGAGGATCATGAGCGTCGACGACAGCGAGTACTCGACCCACCGGAATCGGTTGCGACCGGCCGATAGCTCCGCCAGATAGGCCGTGCGACCGCGTCCGAGCGATGCGATCGCATGGAAGAGGCTCGAGAGCGCGAGGAAACCGAAGATTCCCCACGCGATGCGCACGTCGAACTGCTGCGTGAGGCGCGTGGGATCGAGACCCTTGCCCGGCGCGTCGTTGAGGAAGAACGTGGTGACCGGAAGTTTGAAGTCGTTGGCGGCGACGATCACGATGATCGCCTGGACGCCGTGCAGGATCGCCGCACCCACGTTGAGGCGCTGGAGATTGCCGCGGACTTCATTCGAGATCGGGACGGATGTCATGGCACTCCCTTCGATTCCCAACCTATGCCATCGGCCCGGCGGCGACCCGGATCGTCGTCCGGCCGATCGTGTTACCTTGCTCGGCGATCGTCTCCATCGCGATCGGAGGGAACCATGACCGACACCACTGCGCGCCCCGACACCCCCAAGGCTGCGACCGAACACACGCGAGCCGCCAACCACTCGGTGACGTTCGATCTCGATCCGGCCGACTTCGACCGCGTGCGCCGCGGCTGGATCGCGTCGTTGGACGACGTGGTCATCAAGGACTCGCAAGGACGGCGAGCCTCCGATGTGAGCCGCTACGGATTCCTCGACGGCGACGCCCCCGACACGGTGCATCCGAGCCTGTGGCGTCATGCCCAACTCAATGCCCACCACGGGCTCTTCGAGGTCGCCGAGGGCGTCTGGCAGGTGCGCGGATACGACATCTCGAACATCACGTTCGTGAAGGGCGACACCGGATGGATCGTGATCGATCCGCTCACGGTCGAGGCCACCGCCCGTGCGTCGTACGAACTCGTCACCAAGCATCTCGGGCACCGACCGGTCACCGCGGTGATCTACACGCACTCGCACGCCGACCACTTCGGCGGTGTTCTCGGTGTGACCACGCAGGAGGACGTCGACGCCGGTCGTTGTCGCGTGATCGCGCCCGAGGGATTCCTGGCCGAGACCGTGGGCGAGAACGTCATCGCCGGTCCGGCCATGAGCCGACGCGCGCTGTATCAATTCGGCCCGCTACTGCCGCCGGGTCCGCGAGGTCACGTGAACTGCGGCCTCGGGTTGTCGATTCCGATCGGCCCTCCCGGCCTGATCGCTCCCACCGAGGAGATCACCCGAACCGGCGAGGAGAAGGTGGTCGACGGTGTACGCATCGTCTTCCAGCTCACACCCGAGACCGAAGCGCCGGCCGAGATGAACTTCTTCTTCCCCGACGGCGGCTGGCTGTGCATGGCCGAGAACTGCTCGCACACGATGCACAACCTCGTTCCGATTCGCGGCGCGCTGGTTCGCAACTCGCTGCAGTGGTCGAAGTACATCAGCGAGGCCATCGAACTCTTCGGAAGCCGCACGAAATTGGTGTTCACGTCGCACAACTGGCCGCAGTGGGGGCGCGACGACGCGATCGAGTTCCTGCAGTTGCAGCGCGACCTGTACCGGTGGATGCACGACCAGAC
>VERK01000286.1 GCA_018882725.1 Actinomycetota bacterium
GGCTAGGGCGATCCAGCGGCTTTGCGTCGGGCGGTGATGATGTCCATCATCTCGCCCACGGTCTGGTCGAGGTCGTCGTTGACCACCACCTCGTCGGCCAGGGCCCGGCCGATCGGCTCTTCTTCCTCGGCCTTGCGCAGTCGCTGCTGAACCTTGTCGTCGGGGTCGCCGCGGCCGATCAGACGGCGACGCTGCTCGTCACGCGACGGGGGCAGGACGAAGATCAAGGTGGCCTCGGGGTGAACTGCTTTCACCTGCTGAGCACCGTCAACTTCGATTTCCAGGACGATGTCCCGGCCACTCGCGGCGTCGGGCACGGGCGATCCGTAGTAGTTGCCGAGAAACTCGGTCCATTCGAGAAAGCCACCACGATCGCGATGGGCTTCGAATTCGTTTCGGGTGACGTACACGTACGCGTCCTCGCGTTCGCCGGGCCGACGCTGGCGCGTGGTCCAGGAACGGCTGAGCAACAGCGATGGATCGCGTTTCACCAGAGCGTCGACAATCGTGCCTTTACCGACCCCACCGGGTCCGGACACGATGATGATGAGCGGAGAACGGGCGGGGGTGACCCGCCCACTCACTTCGCGAGATGCTCGAGCAAGGCCTTCTTCTGCTGTGCGCCCAGGCCCTGAATCTTGCGGTTGTCGGCGATCCCGACTTCCTCCATGATCTTGCGCGCCTTCACCTTGCCGAGGCCAGGAAGGCTCTCGAGCAACGATACGACCTTCAATTTTCCGACGTTGGGGTCGGATGAATTGAGAGCGTCGGCGACGGTCAGGGTCCCCTGCTTCAGCTTCACCTTGATCTCGGCACGAGCCGCCCGGGCTTCAGCCGCTTTGGCGAGCGCGGCGGCGCGCTGTTCCGGAGTGAGTTGCGGAGGTGTTGCCATGCGCGAACCCTACCCCTGAGCAGGGGGAGGTGGGTGGATACCGCCACGATGGGCGGCTCCGGTGAGATCGGCCAGGCGGGCGATGCCATGGGTCGCTGCCCAGGTCACGAGGTCGTCGGCCACCGTCGCGGGGGCCCGCGGGTCGGCGAAGGTGGCCGTTCCCACCTGAACCGCCGAGGCTCCGGCCTGGAGCAGCGCCACGGCCTCACTGGCCGACGAGACTCCCCCGACGCCGATGATCGGAAGATCGGGGTGGGCGCTGGCCACGTCGAAGACGGCCCGTTGGGCCATGGGGTGAATGATCCGGCCCGAGACGCCACCGCCGCCATTGCCAAGTACCGAACGACCGGTTTCGGGGTCGAGCACCAGGCCGAGCACGGTGTTAACCAAGGTGACGGCCTCGGCACCAGCCCCGTGCACGGTGCCGGCGATCTCGACGAGCCGATCGGTGTTCGGACTCAACTTGGCCCACACCGGCCGGGACACGCCCGAGAGCGCCACCACCGATTCGCCGATGACGTCAGCGGACAGTTCGGCGTCGTGCGCGAAGATCCCGCGCCGACCCTCCAGGTTCGGACACGACAAGTTCACCTCGACCGCAACGACGCAGTCGGCGGACCGACCGGCCCGACGGATTCCGTCGGCCACCGCGAGTGCTGCCTGTCGATACTCCTCGAGTGATCGACCCCACAGGCTGATCACCACGCGACTTCGACTCGTGACCAGTTCCGGGAAGAACTCGTCGAACCATCCAGCCACACCCGGACCCTGGAGGCCCACCGAGTTGATCATTCCGTCGGGCAGTGGGTGCAGGCGCGGGGCCGGGTTGCCCGGCCACGGCATGACCGACAGCGACTTCACGACCACCGCGCCCAACCGCGAGAGATCGCAGTAACGCGCGAGTTCGGCGCCATGACCAGACGTTCCGGCCGCCGTCATCACGGCGTGCGGAAGCTCGATCGAACCGACGCGCACTCGCGTGTCGACCGGTCGATCAGCGGCCATGGTGCTCCTGCAGCGAACGAACCTCGAGCGGCCGTCCGAATTGCTCAGCCATTCCCTGCACCGCGGCAAGTGCCGCCTCGACGGTCGTCACCGAACTCACACGATGCACGTTGGCCGCTTTGCGGATGGCTTCGCCGTCGGTGCGACCACCGCGTCCCTGCGGTGTGTTGATGACGAAGCAGATGTCGCCGCTCGCGATGAGATCGACCGCGGTGTTTCCCGCACCTTCGCTCAGCTTGCCGACGACCTGATCGATGTCGAGACCGAAACGCGACAAGTACTTCGCCGTGCCCGTGGTCGCGGCGATTCCGAATCCCAATCGGCGCAATCGCTTGGCCACCACCAGACCGGCCG
>VERK01000072.1 GCA_018882725.1 Actinomycetota bacterium
TGGTCCAGATGAGCAAGTTGGCCGACCGCAACCCACGTCAGATGTCGGGCGGTCAGCAGCAGCGTGTCGCGGTGGCCCGCGCGCTCGTCAACCGCCCCAGCGTCCTGCTCCTCGACGAACCGCTCGGAGCGCTCGATCGCAAACTTCGCGAAGAGATGCAGATCGAACTGAAGTTGCTCCAGAGTCGACTGGGCATCACCTTCGTGTTCGTCACGCACGATCAGGAAGAAGCCATGAGCATGAGCGACCGCATCGCCATCATGCTCGACGGCCACATCGAACAATTGGGTGACCCTGAGACGGTGTACGAGCACCCGGCCTCCGCCTTCGTGGCCGGCTTCATCGGCCGTAACAACTTCTGGAGCGGTGTCGCTACCGAGCACGGGGCTCGGGCCGACGATGGCACCGAGTTCGTGGCCAGTCGTCCGGAGGAAGACGTCCCGAACGGACAAGGTGCGCTCGCAGCCGTTCGTCCTGAGTGTATCAACCTGTCGGTCGATCGCCCGAGCAACACCAACAACGCGTTTCAGGGAACCGTTGCGGGCGTCTCACACTTCGGTGACGTGCTCCAGTACGTGGTGCACACGGCCGACCGCGACGTTCTCGTCCTCACGCCCCGCGCCAACGCATCTCGCCTGCACGCCGGTGACTCGGTCTGGGCCAGTTGGTCGGCCGACGACGTGTACCTCTTCTCGTCGCGACAGGCCGACATCGTTCTCGCCGAGGCCGACGAAGTGTCGGACGAATAGATCTCTACAACCAGTTCACAAGAATGTCCCATCACAGCAAGGAGAAGCCATGAACACACCGAAGATGCCCAAGGAGATGAAGATCCTCGCTCCGCACAGCTTCCGTGAGCGCCTGTCGCGCCGCGCCGTGCTGAAGGCCGGAACCGCGGCTGCCGGTCTCGCGGTGGTCGTGGCGGCCTGTGGTGGTGACGACGACGGCGGTTCGTCGGGCGGCGACTCGGGTGGAGACGCGGGCGGCACACAGGCTTCGGGCGACTGGAGCCGGGTCATCAACAAGTCGAGCGGAACGCTCGCCATGTACACCTGGGGCGACTACAACGACCCCGAAATCGTCGGCAAACTCGCTGAGGCCGAGTTGGGTGTCACCATGAAGGTCGATTACTTCAACTCGAACGAAGACCTCATCACCAAGTTGGCCACCGCCAGCGGGGCGAGCGGCTTCGACATCGTTGTTCCGACTGGCCCGTACATTCCGCAGATGATCGAGAAGGGTCTGATCCAGAAGTTCGACAAGGCATTGCTGCCGAACATTTCCAACGTCGACGCGGCCTACCTCGCGCAGGAGTGGGACCCCAGCAACGAGTACTCCGTCTGCAAGAACTGGGGAACGACCGGTTACTTCTACGACTCGTCCGTGATCACCAAGGACATGAAGAACTGGCAGGACTTCCTCGATGTCTGCATGAACGAGGCCAGCGGTAATTGCTCGATGCTCGACACCGGTCCCAACATGTGCGGCGTGTGGTTCTGGGCCAACGGCCACGACTGGAACACCACCGACACGGCCTTGATCGACGAGTGCGAGGCGTTCCTCGTCGACGAGTTCGCTCAGCACGTGAAGGCGTTCGACTCCTACCCGAGCACTGCTCTGGCCGAAGGTGCATACTCCATCTCAATGGCTTGGAACGGTGACGCGCGCCAGGCGTACTACCGCATCGCCGAGAACGGTGGTGACCCGACTGTGTGGAAGTGGGTTCTCGGTGCACCCGAGACCGAACTCTGGATGGACAACTACTGCATTCCCGTGGGAGCCCCCAATCCTGAAGCGGCTCACGCCTGGATCAACTGGGAACTCATCCCCGAGGTCTCCATCAAGGATCTGCAGTACCACGGTTACAACACCGGTATGAAGAACATGTCGCAGCTCATCTCCGAGCTGGCTCCCGACCTCGAGTACGGCGACATGATCTTCTTCACCGACGATCAGGTGAGCACCTTCCGCACGCAGGAGATCACTCCGGCCATCGACCGCTTGGTCGACATCCTCAACAAGATGAAGGCCAAGGCCGGAGGCTGATCTTTCGTGACCGCCGCGGTGTCGGCTTCCGGTCGTCGTAAGTTGCGCGGGCCCAAGTTCGCCCTCGCCATCCCGTCGATCGTCTGGTACTTGTTGTTCTTCGCGATTCCGATCGCCTTCGTGGTGATCTACTCGTTCGGAACCAAGGACCAGAGCCGACTGCTGCCGGTCGACCTCGGCAACCTCACCACGAAGAACTACTCCGACGTCTTCGACGACACGTTCTTCAAGGTCTTCCGGGCGACACTCCGGATCTCGATCGTGGCCACGGCGATGTGTCTACTCATCGGTCTGCCGGTGGCGTACTTCGCGGCCTTCAAAGTCTCGGAGAAATGGCGCGCAGTCATTTTGGCGGCGGTGATCGTTCCGAGTTTCACGTCGTTCCTCATTCGCACGGTCGCGTGGCGCATTCCGTTGGCCCCCAATGGCACGTTTTCGAAGTGGTTGTCCGACATCGGCGTCATCGGCGAACAAGGCATCCAAATCCTGCAGACCCAGACCGCGGTTCAGATCGCGATCATCTACAACTACCTCGGCTTCATGATCCTGCCGTTGTTCGTTGCCCTCGATCGCATCGACGTGCGCATGCGCGAGGCCAGCAAGGATCTGGGTGCCGGACGAGTGGCCACGTTCTTCGGCGTCACGTTGCCGTTGGCGGGCCCCGGCATCATCGCTGGCGTTCTTCTCACGTTCATCCCGATGTGCGGTGACTACGTCACCGCCACGGTGCTGGGTGGGGCCAAGGGCAACATGATCGGGTCGATGATCGCGTCGCAGTTCTCGCAAGCGCAGAACTGGCCACTCGGTTCGGCGATGGCCGTCCTCATGATCGGCGCAGTTCTTTTGGTGCTGGTGGTGAGTGCGCTCATCTATTTCGTCATTCCGCGACTCATCCGCTTGTTCGAACCAATCGTCCAGCGCATGCGCGCGGTCCGCTACGAGCGCTCCGCGGCCGCGGTGGCCAAGCTCGGATCCGAACCCGCTCGCGTGTCCCGTGTCGAACCGGTTCGTCTGGCCATGAGTGCGTGGACTGTTCTGGTTCTGTTGTTCATGTTCATTCCGATCGGCTTGGTGATCCTCCACTCGTTCAACGGCGGCGCCTCGTTCACCATCTGGGCCCGCAAACCGAGCACCAAGTGGTGGGGAGAATTGTTCGACAGTGGATCGACCACCTCAATGCTCCTCCGCTTCGTCCTGATCATTGCGGTGGCTTTGGTGATCAAGCGGGTACTTTCGGCACGGTTGCTTCTTTCGGCCCGGTCACTGAGCTGGGTTGGCCCGATCGGATTCGGAGTCGCACTCGTGGTCAACGGTCTCGTGACCGATTGGTTCCGCGACGTCTTCGCATTCGTGAGCATCGGCGACGCAATACGCAACTCGTTCCTGGCGGCGTTCGGTGCGACCGTGATTGCCGTGATCCTCGGAGGCCTCTCCGGAGTCGCCCTGGCGCGTCGCCCCGGTACGTGGTCGAAAATCTTCATGGCCACGGTGTTCCTCATCCTCGTGACGCCCGAAATCATGGACGCGATCGCGCTCGTCACGTGGTTCCAGCGTATTGCCGATGTTCCTGTGCTCGGCTACGTGTTCCGCGAGGGTATCGGTCCGTTCAGCGGCGGTATCAGCAAGTTGTGGGTGGGGCAGTCGTTGTACGCGAGTGCGGTGGTCACTCTCATCGTGCGCGCCCGTCTGGCCGGCCTCGACGAGTCGCTCGAGGAAGCAGCGGCCGACCTCGGTGCCACCCCGGCTCGCGCCTTCCGTCAGATCACCTTGCCGCTCATCTCGTCGGCGCTGGTGGCTGGTGGCCTTCTCTCGTTCACCCTCTGTCTCGACAACGCGGTGATCTCCACCCTCGTGAGCGAGGCTGGATCCACCACGTTCCCGGTCGCGCTGCTCGGTGCAACGAAGAGCACCGTCAAGCCGTTCTGGGGTGTGGGCGCGGTGGTTCTCTTCATGATCACGATGGCTGCGTTGGTGTTCGTCGCGCGTGTTCTGCGACGCTCGGGCGAGTCGTCGAGTCAGATCGCCGCCACTCTCGCCGGCAGCTGACGCTTCCATGCGCGTCGTCGTTGTGGGCGCCGGCCTGGCGGGTTTGAGCGCGGCTGAATCGCTCGCGCGCGGTGGAGCCGACGTGGTTCTGCTCGAGGCAACCGACCGTGTCGGCGGCCGAGTGCGCACCGTCACCCTCGGAGATCACGTGGTCGAGACCGGAGCCGAATGGGTCGACTCGACACATTGGCGAATGCACGAGTTGATGACCCGGTACGGGGTAGAGCGCGAAGGCGAGGGGATGGTCTGGTCGACGATCCGGCGCTGGCTGTTCTGGGACGGCATTCGGTACGCGGGTGAGCACATCGCCGATGTCGATCCCGGGGCGATCGAGGAACTCGGTCGCTTCGACGAGATGATCGACGCGACCGGTGATGCGATGCCCGATCCTTCGCGGCCGTCCACGCATCCCGAAGCCGGACGACTTGATGCTCTGTCATTGGCCGATGCCATCGATGAGGCCGCACTCGGGCCCGTCGCACAGTTGTTCGCGCGACGGAACTCACAAGGTGAGTTCGCAGCCGAACCGAGCGACGTGTCGCTGCTCTTCGTCGCGCAGCAACGGGCCCAGGAGCGCGCCGAACTCGAACGACTCGGGGTCGAGTTCCGCGCCCACCGAGTCGTCGGCGGCTTGTCGCGCATCGTCGACGGTTTGTGGAGAGATGTGAGCCGGAAGATCGATACACGAACGGGTGCACCGATCGTGTGGATCGATCAGTCGGTGGATTCGGTTCGAGTGGGAACGGCCGACGGTTCGGTGGTCGAAGCTGACCACCTCGTTCTGGCCATGCCACTCGGACCATTGCGCACCGTCGAGTTCAGAACCCCGCTTCCCAGTGACCTCCATCGGGCCGTGAACGGCCTCAGGTGGGGCCACATCACCAAGACCGCCGTTCGCTTCGCGCACCGTGAATGGCTGCGTGGATACGGCACCACCGACTCGGTGAGCCAGCGCCTTTACGAGCCGACCATCGACCAATCCGGTGAACCGGGAGTGCTCATGTCGTATTGCGGTGGCGACGGCGGACTCGACCTGGCTTCACGAGCCGAAGACGAACGCATCGCGACGATCACCGCCGACATGCGACGAGTGCACGGCATCACGGCCGATGCGATCGGTGCGGTGTCTCAGGCCTGGCCCAATTCGGAGTTCGCCCAAGGTGCGTACTCGGTGTACCGACCGGGTGAGGTTCTGCGTTACTGGGACGTGCTGCGAGCACCGTGGGGGAGGGTGCATCTCGCCGGCGAACACGTGGCCACGTGCACCGGCTACATGGAGGGTGCGGTCGAGTCGGGCCGCACGGTGGCCGCTCGGATTCTCGCCGACTAGCGTTCACCGCGTCATGGACAAACCGCCAAGTAGTCAGTCGCCGCGCATCGCCGTTCTTCCCGACACGGCACCCGAGTGGATGCGCGAAGCCGTCACGGCCGCCGGGGGAGAACTTTCCACCATCGATCAGGCCGATGCGCTGGTGTGGGGAGCGGCCCGCGATCCGAACGGTCTCGAAGCCGTATTGGCCGCGTCCGATCATCTTCAGTGGATTCAGTTGCCCTTTGCCGGAGTCGAGGAGTTCGCGCACTTGATCGACGATCAACGGCTCTGGACGTGTGGCAAAGGTGTGTATGCCGAACCCGTGGCTGAAATGGCGGTGACTCTCGCCTTGTTCGGCCTGCGCGGGATCTCCACGTATTCGCGGGCGACCGAATGGTCGAAGCCTCAGGGCCGCAACCTCATCGGAGCTCGCGTCACGGTGCTCGGTGGTGGCGGAATCACCGAGCAGATCGTGCGACTACTGGCCGGTTTCGACTGCCACATCACCGTCGTACGCAATCGCGTCAACGACATGGATGGTGTCGACGCGGTTCTCGAGAGTGATCGCTACCTCGACGCACTTCCGGGTGCCGATGTGGTGATCCTGGCTCTTCCGCTCACCCCCGACACGGTCGGACTGATCGGGCGCAACGAGTTCGAGGCCATGGAGTCGCACGCCTGGCTCGTGAACGTCGCACGGGGCAAGCACGTCGTGACCGACGACTTGGTGTGGGCGCTGCAGAATCGAGTGATCGGTGGTGCTGCACTCGACGTGACCGACCCCGAACCCTTACCGGCTGGCCACCCCCTGTGGTCGCTCGACAATTGCGTGATCACGCCGCACGTGGGCAACACGCCTGAGATGGCGGTTCCCTTGCTCAGCGAGCGCATCTCGGCCAACGTTCGTGCGTGGTTGGACGGCCGCGAGTTGATCGGGCCGGTCGACCCCGAACTCGGTTACTGAACTCGGCACTTCGGGCACAGCACCCTTAGCCTCATCGGAATCGGCGCGTACTACGACATCCTCGGAGTGTCGCCTTCGGCGACATCGGAAGAGATCCGTTCGGCCTATCGCGCTCTCGCCCGTCGTCATCACCCCGATGCGGTTGCCGCGGCTGGGGGAACCACGCCGCCGGGGGCCGACATGGCGGCCATCAATCGCGCCTGGTCGGTTCTCGGTGATCCGGGACGCCGAGCGATGTACGACGCATCGTTGCGCAACGGCGTGGACGAGGCTCCGCGTCACAGTCGCTCGACCGCGAGTACCGCCACAGCACCGAGCCACCAGTACGTTCGTCAGAACCTGACGCCACCGCGTTTTCCGTGGCGATTCGTACTCGCTCTCGTGGTGCTCGGAACCGCCGCAATTCTCATCGTCGGTGCGCTCACTGATCCGGCTGGTCCGGCGCCGATCGACAACTTGATTCAGCCCGGCTCGTGCGTCGATATCGATGATCAACGGCAGGAAGCATTCGAGGTGCCGTGCAGCGGCTCCCACGAAGCGGTGGTCACTCGACTCGTACCGTTCGATGTGGCCTGCGCACCCGGTGAGCAGGGATTCCGTGATCGTCAGGGCATGGGCCAGGTGTGCGTGGTCCTGTCCGAGCGGTAGCGTGGCGTCTCGCTGGGGCGATTAGCTCAGTCGGCTAGAGCGCCACGTTCACACCGTGGAGGTCATCGGTTCGAGCCCGGTATCGCCCACCAGTCACGGCCCGGTCGTTCGACCGGGCCGTTTCGTTTTCGTCCGGTCGTTCGACCGGGCCGTTTCGTTTTCGTCCGGTGCGTCAGCCGACGACGGAGCCAAGAAGGCGGCGTCCGTTGTCGCGGTAGAACGCGCGACGCGCATCAGCATCGAGCTTGGTCATGCTGGCCTCGAAACGCTTGATCGGATCGTCGGTGCCTTCGTGATGCGGATAGTCGGACGAGAAGGCCACCATGTCGTTTCCCACTTGGTCGATGATCCAGCCCACGTCTTCTCCGGCGAACGGGCTCACCACCACGTGGCGACGCACGTAGTCGGACGGCCTCATGGTGAGATGCGAGAGATCTTGGATGTTTCGGAACGATCGATAGCCGGTGTCGATGAAGTGCAGGAACGACGGGAGCCAGGTGGCGCCGAGTTCGGTGATGCCGATCCGCAAGCCTGGGAACTTCTCCAACACTCCGTCGTAGACGAGTGACGCCACGAAGAGTTCGCCCGGGTAGCCGATGCCCATGAACGACAACGGATCGCCCGGCGCATCGGAGCGAACGTGAGCCATGTCTCGTCCGTTGTCGAAGAACGCCTTCGGTACGGGCCGGTAACCCTGATCGGCGCCCACGTGCAGGAAGAGTGCGATGCCGAGCTCTTGTACACGGGCCCACACCGGATCGAAGTCGGGGTGCGTGAACGATCGCTGGCGTGACGACGGAATGGAGTCGACGAGCAGGCCGCCGACACCGTCACGGCTCGCGGCTTCGACGAACTGGATCGCCACGTCGGGTCCGTGTTCGAACGGAACGTACGCGGTGGCCACGAGGCGCGGGTCGCCACAGAATTCGGCCAGGCCGCGGTTCATCGCGCGCGCCGCTTCCGCCCGCGAGTCCACCGGAGTGTCGTAGACCTGATTGAACGCACCGGTGGGGAAGATCACCTGATGGGTGAAGCCCAGACGGTCGAGAGCGATCGCGCGCTCGGTCGGATCCCAACCGCCGAGCGACATCCAGCCCTTGCGGGCCATCGTCATGAATTCGATGGTCGCACGACCGAACACGGCAGGATCGCCGGCCCGGAGTTCGTGATCGCGGGCGGCTGCCTGGAGCAGTTGGGTGAAGCCCGGATCGCCAACTCCGAGTTCGGGGATTTCGTCGCGAACCGAGGCCGAGGCGTAACTCTTCAACCACCCGACTGGCTCGAGGATGTGGGCGTCGATGTCGATGACCGTCCGGTCGCCCGCGTACGTCGTCATAGGAGTGATCGGACGATAACACCCGCTCACGAGGGACCTGATCGGCCGTTCGCTGACCGGCATCGGGTCCGACCGGTACTCTGTCGCCCGTGCGGCGCACCTGCGAACGACTCGGTTGCGGTCAGCCGACGGCCGTCGTCTACGGAATGAGCGAAGGTTCGTCGGGATCGATGACGCTCTGGATCGATCGCTTCGTTCCCGACGGCAAGCCCCTCGACGACGCGCGCGGCGCGCTGTGCGCGACACATGGTGAACGACTCACCGCGCCGGTCGGTTGGTCATTCGAAGATCGACGGGAGAAGGCACCGCGCCTCTTCAAACCGGCGGCCGAGAACCGACCGAATCTTTCCGTCGTTCCCGACAAGGTGGCCAAGACACGTCGCGAACGCGCCAAGGATCTCCCGCGTCCGAGCCTGTTCAACGAAACGACCGATGCACCCAAGCCGGTTGTCGCCGCCCCGACCCCGCCTCCCGCACCTGTGGTCGAACCCGACCCGGTTCCCGAGCGTGAACCCGAACCGCGCGTGGTCACGCCCATCTTCAAAGAATCGCAACGAGTCGATCTCGCCGACGAGCGCGGAGCAGACGAGACCGGTGACATCACGGGCTCGTGGGTCCCTCACTTCGACCCTGATGACGACTTGGGCGGTCAACTGGACGCTACGGGTCCGATGCTTCGCGACGCATTCCGGGCGCGTCACAACGGTCGCGCCCGCGACTGATCCATGGACCTGCGCATCGAACTGGCCACCACGGCCACTCCCGATCGACTCTTCTCGTTCGTCGACGATCTCGCCGACTATCCGGCCTGGATGGGTCTCGTTCACGCGGTCGCTGTCGCTGGCGACGAGGTGTGGGACGTCGAACTTCGTGGCCGCATCGGACCGTTCGCGCGCTCGAAGAAGCTTCGGATGACGCGCACAGTGTTCGACGCACCCAACCACGCGCGCTTCGAGCGATCAGAAACCGACGGCCGGCAACACGGCCGCTGGGTCCTCGATGCCAAGGTCGCGCCCTCCGGCACGGGCTCGAATCTCACGATGGACCTCCACTACTCGGGGCGACTGTGGTCGGCCGTCGTCGAGCGCGCGCTCCTCGACGAAGTGGAAGCGAGCAAGTCCCGACTGTCGGCGTTGCTCGCTGGTTGAGCGATCACCCGGTCGCGAAAGCCGTCCAGCGACCATCGGCCCGTGGTTCGAGTCGCAGGCGAAGACCGAAGCACTCGGACAACTGCTCGGCCGTGAGAGTCGTCTCGATCGGCCCAGTGGCGAGCACCGCGCCCTGACGGAGCATCAGCACGTGAGTCATACCGGGCGGCACTTCGTCGACGTGATGGGTCACGAGAACCAGCGGCGGTGCGGTCGGATCACCGGTGATGTCACTCAACGCCTTCACCAAGTGCTCGCGGCCACCCAGGTCGAGGCGGGCGCTCGGCTCGTCGAACAGAAGAAC
>VERK01000287.1 GCA_018882725.1 Actinomycetota bacterium
GAGTTCGGTGGGACCAGTGAGCGGGTAGTCCGGCCAGGCCGCTGCATCGAGCGAGGGTGCGGCCACCGCGAGCGCTACCAATGAGACGCCAACGGCCACGAGCGAACGACGACGGGTCGACGAGTTGACGAGCATGAGATCCCCCTGGTCGAGCCACACCTTACTGGGCGATTCGAACTCGTTTCAGGGCCGACCGGTTCGGGCGGGGTGACTAGTTTCGATTCGTGACTCGATTGCTGTCCATCGCCGCCGGGGTTCATCCCGACCTCGCGCCCGAACGAATGGTGGAAGTCGCCGCCGCCGCGGGCTGGCCCGCGTGCGGTGTGTGGTTCGACCCGGCCACGTGGACCGATGCGACCGCGCGAGCGGTGAAGCAACGACTCGACGACACCGGTGTAGTGGCTCTCGATTTGGAGCCGATCATTCCCGCGCCCGATCACGACGATCAGGGCGAGCGAGTGATCGACGCGGCCGCGGCAGTTGGTGCGCGCCATGTCCTCTTCACGAGCCGACTGCCCGAATTGTCAGCGACGATCGAACGGTTCTCGGCGCTCTGTGATGTAGCCAGCACGTGCGGTGTCACTTTGGTGTGCGAGTTCTTACCCATCTTTCCGTTGCGGTCTCTGGCGATGGCGCGCGAAGTGGTGAGCAAGCATCCCCTGCACGTGGCGGGCATCCTGATCGACAACCTGCACTTGTCGCGGTCGGGTGGAACTATCGACGACGTTCGCGCCATCGACGTTCGACGCTTTCCGTACCTGCAGATCGCCGACGCCCCCGTACCCGCCCCCACCGAGTTCGCCGCGTTGCTCGACGAGGCTCTGAACGGCCGATTGTTGCCCGGTGACGGCGCGCTTCCGATCGCCGAACTTCTCGCCGCCGTTCCGTTCGCGCCGTTGTCGTTCGAAGTTCGCTCACGGGCGTTGCGCGACGGTTTCAGCGATCCGGTGGAACGCGCTCGGCACCTTCTCGTGAGTGCCGAAAAGTTTTCGAATCTCTGATTCTTTTTCGTCAACTCTGCAACACCCTGTGTTTATGGTCGTGTGCGTGTTGGAGTTGACGCGCGCTGATCTTCGTGGGTTGGTTGACGAGATGGTGTCTGGGTTGTCGTCGTCGGCTGAGGCCGAAGCGCTGTTGATCGAGTTGGAGCGTTTGAAGCGTCATGTCGAGGTGGCGACGGCACGTCTTGTTGATCGGGTGTCGACGGCTGGCTGGTTCCAGGTGGATGGTTGTGTGTCGACGGTGTCGTGGTTGCGTACCCGTGTGAATTGGTCGTCGGCCGAGGCCAAGCGGGTGGTACGAGTCGCTGATTTCGTGCGTCACTATCCGCAGGTGGCTGATCAGATGTCGGAGGGGGTGTTGGCGTCGGGTCCGGTGACGCGTTTGGCGGGTTTGCACGCCAACAAGCGAGTGACTGCCCAGTTGCCTGAGTTCATCGATCAGTTGGTTGAGTACGCGCAGGCGTTGCCGTGTGACGATTTTTCGCAGTTGGCGTCCCGCTGGGAACAGTTGGCGGATGCTGACGGGGCGCACCGGTCTCATGACCAGGTGCACGACGATCGTGATGCGACAGTCGCAGTGGCTGGTACGGCGACGTATGTGGATGCCCGGTTGGGGAACGCTCAGGGGGCGTTGATCACCGAAGTGTTCGAGAAGTATGTGCAGGCCGAGTTGTCTCGTGATCTCGCTGAACGTGACGCGTTCGGTTTGTCGCCCACATCACTGGCCAGGACCAGTAAGCAGCGGCGGGCTGACGCGTTGTATGCGGTGTTCGCGTCGGCGGCCAGCCAGTTCGCGCCGGCTCCCGAGCCGCTCGTCAACATCGTGATCGATCAACGCACATTTGAACGCACGCTCGCCGCCATGGAGACCGGATCCACGCTCGGGTCGTTGATCGAACCCGGCGAGAACGTGTTGGACGCCCGTTGTGAAACCACCGCGGGTGTGTTGCTCGACCCAGTCGACGTGGTCTCCACATCGCTAGTGGCTCACGTCCGCCGAGTCGTGGTCGACGCCGCGGGTGTCCCGGTCGGGTTGGGGCGACGATCCCGCCTGTTCACCGGCAGCACGCGCGCCGCGGTGCTGCTACGACGGCGACGATGTATCTGGCCAGGCTGCAACGTGTTGACCTGTGATGTCGATCATCGGGTTCCGTGGGCTGATGGTGGTGACACCGATGTCGGCAACGCCGACCCGTTATGTCGACGACACAACCGGTTGAAAGTGCACGGCTACAC
>VERK01000073.1 GCA_018882725.1 Actinomycetota bacterium
GGCTCTAATCTCGTACACGTCGTTGCGACCCCCGCAGGGTCCCCCGAAAGGACTGGTCAGTGACCGAGATTCCCGAGCACCTCCTGAAGCGCTCTCGCGACCGCAAAGCCGGCGGTTCGGGTGATTCCTCCAGTGCTCCGGCCTCCACGGGCAGCGAGGTGGTCGCCGCCGCTCCGGCTGCCCCGGCCACCCGGGCCGCTGCCCCCGAGCCGGCCGCTCCGCCGGTCAAGCCCGACCCGCCGTACGTGGCCGCCGCCAAGAAGCGGGGCCGAATCCCGTCCTGGGCCATGCTCACCTTGTCGCTCCTGCCCCTCTTCGTCTTCATGTACGTCCGGGGTCTCCAGCCGCAAAAAGCCGAGGCCAGCGGCCCAATTCTGATCGGACAAGAAAATTACGGAGCCTGCGCGTCGTGCCACGGAGCCGACGGTTCGGGCGGGGCGGGCCGGGTGTTCAAGGGTGGCGAGGCGCTTCTCACGTTCCCCCACATCGAGGACATGTTGAACTGGGTCTACGTGGGTTCGGAGGCCTTCCGGGCTGCCGAGGTGGCCACTTACGGCGACCCCAACCGAGAGGGTGGTGCCCACGCCCCCTACTCGTACAACGGCAGCCCGATGCCGGCCCAAGGGGCCAAGTACGGCGGCGCGCTCACCGACTACGAGATCCTGGGTGTGGTGTGCCATATCCGCTACGACCTGGCCGGAGCCGATCCCTCGGGCGACTGGGCCGAGGAATACGAGAAGTGGTGCAGCCCCGAGAGCGAGATCTTCGCCAACTTGGAGGGCGGATCGCTGACGTTCGACAGCCCCGAGCTGAACATCGGCACCGACCCGCGCCTCGGTACGACCGCGGGCGAGATGGTCGGTGGCGGCGAGTGATCGCCGTGTGACCGACGGAACGCAGCGCACCCGCATTCGCACCTCGCCCACCTGAGCACGTCGTCGTCGTGCCAGGCACACTGACTTCATGACCCCTCAGCACGACGTCCTCGTCGTCGGTGCCGGCCCAGCCGGTTCGGCGGCTGCGTATTGGTTGGCTCAACACGGGCACGACGTGGTGATGATCGAGAAGAAAGCGTTCCCGCGCGAGAAGACGTGCGGTGACGGACTCACACCGCGTGCGGTGAAGCAGATTCACGACATGGGGCTCGGCGATTCACTCGCGAAGTATCACCGCTACGAAGGGCTGCGCGCCACCGCTCACGGACGCGAACTCGAACTGCAGTGGCCTTCTCATCCGATCTACCCACAGCACGGCTACGTCGTTCGTCGTAGCGAACTCGACACCATGGTCGCGTACAACGCCGTGAAGGCCGGTGCGACATTGCTCGAGGGCCACGAAGCGAACGCGCCGATTCTCGAGCGTGGATTCGTGCGCGGCGCTCACGTCACGGCCAAGGATGGAACGAACAAGGAGATCACCGCGCGTTATGTGGTGGTCGCCGATGGCGCGAACAGCCGCTTCGGTCGCGCACTCGGAACCTTCCGCACCAAGGAATGGCCGTACGGCACGGCGATTCGCACGTACTGGGAAACACCGCGTCACGCCGATCCCTGGATCGAGTCGGCCCTCGACGTGAAAGATCGCAATGGCAATCCACTCCCGGGCTACGGCTGGATCTTCCCCGTGGGTGACGGCACCGTCAACATCGGCGTGGGCTTGCTGTCGACGTTCCGCGACTTCAAGACCGTCAACACCACGCATCTCCTTACCGAGTATGCGCACATGATCGCCGATCGTTGGGAGATCGACCCGGGTGCACCAACGTGCAAGGCCACATCGGGACGCATTCCGATGGGTGGATCGGTCGGGCCGAAGTCGGGACCCACGTACCTCGTGGTCGGCGACGCGGCCGGCAGCGTCAATCCGTTCAACGGTGAAGGCATCGACTACGCCTACGAAACTGCGCGAATCGCCGCCGACATCTTGCACCAGGCGATCAGTGCCAACGATCCGGCTGCTCTGCAGCGCTACCAGTCGATGCTCGATGACGAATACGGCCAGTACTTCAAGGTGGCGCGTCTCTTCGCTCGCATCATCGGTCGCCCGGCCATCATGCGCGAGTTGAGTCGGGTGGGTATGCAGAGTCGCACACTCATGGAGTGGGTGTTGCGGATCATGGCCAACTTGTTGCGTCCCGACGAGATCGGTCCGGCCGAAGCCGCTTACAAGGCGGCAGCGGCCATCGTGCGTCTGGCGCCCAACGCCTGATCTCAGCCGGTCGTGCAACGCACGGCTGACACTTCACCACGATCGAGGTCGAGGATCGTCACGTGCTCGTCGCGATGCCGCTGAACGAACGACGACAAGTTGGGTGACTCCTCTTCGCAACGCCGGCTGACCCGATCGAGCAGCGGCACCTCGATTCCATTCTCGAGGCGGGCGTACGTGACCCCGTCGAGGAGTTGGGTGATCGCGGGCAACTCGAGTTCTTTCGATCCACTCGGCGGGGCCGAAACGAGCGAGAACCACACGATTCCGTCACCCAAGGTGTCGGCCAACAGCACACACGCGTTCGTGACATCGGGGAACAAGCACGTCGACTCACCGAGAGTTCCGTCCGTCAGTTGCAGAACCCGACCGTTGGCCAACACCACGGTGGCGTTGCCGTTCATCGCTCCGTCGATCACCGACCACGGCTCCCCCGAACGAACCGTGGACGTGAGAGCCGCCAGGTCGATGCGTCGTGACTCGATCACCGGGGCGGCCGACGTGTCGTCGCCACTACGTGCGCAGGCCCGCAACGCGAGAAGAACGAGCACGACCAGTGCGAGTGTTCCGAGTGATCGGCCGAATGGACGCACGTGGGAAGCGTACGTCGCCTGGTGCGTCAGGCTGAGGCGCTCTTGCCCTGGCCGGGAACGATGTGCAGCGTGCCGGCGCGGCGCTGTTCGTAGTAGCTCAAGATCTGCAGTTCGAGCGCCAAATCGACCTTGCGCACCGTGATGCCGCGCGGAACCGACAACACGATCGGAGCGAAGTTGAGAATGCTGGTGACGCCGGCGCGAACCAGACGTTCGGCGGCGTCCTGGGCCGAAGCACCGGGAACCGCAACCACACCGATCGAGACCTGGCGCGACGCGACGATCTGTGGAAGATCGTCGATGTGGCGAACCCGCACACCGCCGATGACCGAACCGATCTTCGACGTGTCGACGTCGACGATGCCTGCGACCGGGAAACCACGTTGCCCGAATCCGTCGTAACCCGACAACGCCTGACCGAGATTGCCGGCACCGACGATCACGACCGGCCACTCGTGGTTGAGGCCGAGCTCGCGTTGCACTTGGTACACGAGATACGAGACCTCGTATCCGACGCCACGGGTTCCGTAGCTACCGAGGTACGACAGATCCTTGCGAACCTTGGCCGCGTTGACTCCGGCCAACTCGGCCAGACGATCGGACGACACGTGGTCGACACCTTCACCCGCCAACTCGTTGAGGATGCGCAAGTACACGGGCAGGCGCGAAACAGTTGCTTCGGGGATCCGGCGACGGGGGCGGTCGGGCATCGCTCGAAACGCTAGGGGTTCGCCCTTTCCAACGATGACTCGCACTCGCCTCGCACATCGGTCGTCCGTCACCGTCGGACGCCGCCGCTCGTAGCCTTGGCGTCGTGACCGTCGACGTGGCCCTCGCCGCTGCCGCAACTCTCATCGCAACGGTGTTCGCGATCTCCACGTTCGATCGTTGGAGTCGACGTCGTCGTCCGCACGAGGCGGCCTGGACGATCTCGCTCGTTCTCTTCGCCGTCGGATCAGCCGCATTGTGGTGGGCCGAAGCGCGAGGCTGGAGCCTGGCGTCGTTCCGCGTCTTCTATCTCGCTGGCGCGATTCTCAATGTTCCGTGGTTGGCCCTGGGCACCGTGTATCTCCTCGCCGGCCGAACAGTGGGCGATCGCATCCGCACCTGGCTCATCGGTCTGTCGGGCGCCGCCGCTGGTGTCGTCTTCACCGCACCCACCAACGGTGCGATCGTGCCCGACGACATGCCCAAGGGGAGCGAGATCTTCGACGCTGCACCACGAGCGTTCGCCGCAGTCGGATCAGGTGTGGCAGCACTTGTGATCATCATCGGCGCGCTGTGGTCGATCGCTCGCGTCGTTCGTGGTCGTACTCCCGCGGTCGGTTCGGCGACGCGACACGTCGTGAGCGTGGCACGTCATGCCTGGGCCAACGGTCTGATCGCGATCGGCACACTCACGTTGTCCACCAGCGGCTCGCTGGCCGGTCGACTCGGAGAGGATCGAGCCTTTGCGGTCACCCTGGTGAGCGGTGTGGTGATCTTGTTCGCCGGCTTCTTGGTGGCGGTCACCGAACCGCGGCGCTCAGAGAGCGCGGCGCAGAAGTTTTCCGAACTGGTTGTGGGGTAGTTCGGGAACGATCAGCACCTTGCTCGGGCACTTGTACCGAGCGATGTAGTCGTGGCAGTGATCGATGAGCGTGTCTTCGTCGGCCACCGCTCCCGGATTCAAGACCACGAACGCACGCACCGCTTCGCCGGTCTGTGGATGCGGCACTCCGACCACACCGGCTTCGAACACGGCCGGGTGCTTCATGAGCACTTCTTCGACTTCGGCCGGGAACACGTTGAACCCCGAAACGATGATCAAGTCCTTGGCTCGGTCGAGCAGGTACAGATAGCCGTCGGCGTCGATGGTCCCGACGTCACCCGTGTGCAACCAGCCGTCCTCGTCGAGGACGCGCGCGGTGGCATCGGGATCGTTCCAGTAACCCACGAAGACGTTCGGGCCCTTGACCCACACTTCGCCGCTGTCGCCCACCAACACGTCGCTGCCGGTCTCGTCGACCACGCGAACGTCAACTCCGTCGACGGCCCGGCCCACCGAACCACGCCGCGCTTCCACACCCACCGAACTGGTGACCACCGGCGCCGCTTCGGTGAGGCCGTACCCCTCGCGAAGTTGCACACCGAACTTGGTGAGCAGGCGGTCGGCCGCTTCGTCGGGCATCCGGGCCGCACCGGTGAGAGCGAGACGAATCGACGCGAACGCATCAGCCGGAACTCCTTCGAGGAGTGACATGGCCACCCACAACGCCGGCGCGCCCGGGAAGATCGTGATGTTGCGCTCGGCGATCGTTTCGACCGCGGTGATCGGATCGAAGCGCTGAACGAGCACGACGCAGGCCCCGGCATGCAAGGTGACGCCGAGCACCACGTTGAGTCCGAAGATGTGGAACATCGGCAACACGCCGAACACCACGTCGCCCCGCTTGATGTGATCGGAGGTGGAGTTGCTCTGGTCGATGTTCGACAGCAAGTTGCCGTGCGACAACGTTGCCGCGCGAGATGCGCCGGCCGTTCCACTCGTGAAGATGAGCACCGCCGGGTGGTCGGGATCGACCTGAACACACGGAGTCGCCGGACCGGCCAACAGCGCGTCGAACGAATGGATCTCGGCGTCGCCCTTCAACTGTGCGGCGCTCTTCTCGTCGGTCACGACGATGTGGCGCAGGCTTCCGAGTTCGCGGCGTGACACACCACCGAACGTGAAGACCGCCGACGCCTCGACGACCACCACCGAGGGATCGACCACTTCGAGTTCGCGTTGCAGTTCGGGTGTTGGGCTGAGCGGATTGAGCGGAACCGCAATGGCGCCCAGGCCGACCGTGGCCAAGTAGGCCACGACGAATGCGGAGCCGTTGCCGCACAAAAGCGCAACACGATCACCTTTGTGAACACCCAACTCGGCCAAGGAGCCGCGAAACGCATCCACCTGCTCGCGAAGCATGCGGTAATCGGTGACCACACCTCGACTGATGATCGCCGGTGCGGCGTCGGAGTGTTGATCGATGATGCTGGCGAGGTTCACGACGAGCCGTTCAGAGACGCAGGAGAGACACGATCCCCGCGATGAAGATCGCCGCCATGAGCAGGGCCATGGTCAGGGTCGTAGCCGGACGCACGAAATCACCCTAGCCCTGGGGCCCGGGCGGGCACCTGATCACGCACGCAGAGTGACCGGGACGGTGACTCCCTGCTCGTCGGAGGGAGAGATGAGCACCCCTTCTCCCTCACCAACCCCGAGTTCGCGAGCAGCCGAGGCCCGGTCGAGACTCAGACTCAAGAGGCCAGTGGAGTCGACCACGAGGCCGAGCGCCCCCGCACCGAGATCGGCGTACGAGGTGGTGATGCGCAGGTTGCGCACGTTGTCACCCCACGACACACGTACACGCTCAGGAGGCGTGCCCCACACGGCGCCGAGATCGTCGACCGACACGTTGAGCTGACAGTTGCCGAAGCGATCGATCCAGATGACCTCGCACGCGAGTCCGCCATTCTCCTCACGTGGAATCGGAACCACACTCGGAAGGAGAGTCGCGGCGTCGATCTCGGTGCCCACTGCGAAGAGGTCGGCACCAGCACACAACGCCGCCGCAACCGGAGCCATCACGTCACGAGCAGCGAAGGTGGCGCCGGGTGATGCGAGATGATGTTCGTCGCGATCGAGAACCACCGCGCGATCGGCTCCCCCCGCGAGAGCAACACCCGTCGCGATGAGTCCGTTGTCGGGGCCGATCACGATGCCGGCACCACCGGCGATCTCGACGGCGATGATGCGTCGATTTCCTCCCGCACCCGGATCGACACTCGTGATGATGATTCCTTCGGGGAGATACGGCACTGCGCGCGCGAGTGCGAGCGATGCAGCGCGCACGTCGAACGGAGCGATGTCATGCGCGATGTCGATCACGACGACATCGGGTGCGAGATCGCGCAGGATCGACTTGATGATTCCGACCGCGTCGGAGCCGTGTCCGAAATCGGAGAGGAACGACACAGTGTCGTAGTGACGCGATGACATCGGGCTCAGTGTGTCAGTGAAGTGCCGGATAATGCGACGGGGCCGGTGCCAACCCCCCGATGGCACCGGCCCCGTCGGCGCTGCCCTTTCGGGCGCGTCTCCCGGCTACGAAGAGCCGGTGGTCTTGTGACCTATGGCGCACCTTAGACACGAATGTCCTGCAAAAGAAAGCGATGGAGCAAGAAAAATGTCGATGGTTGCTGCGTGCAGAAAAATCGAATTTTCGTGCTAAATCGTTACGCAGGGTGAACACGAAATGTTTCGTGCGAGCGGTGTCACGAACCGAGTTCGCGACTGCGTCGAGTTGCCGCCGAAACGGCCTCGTCGAACGCCGCGCGCAGTGCATGCGCTTCGAGCACGGCGATGCCAGCAGCGGTCGTTCCATTCGGTGACGTGACCTGCGCGCGTAGTTCGGACGGTGGTCGACCCTGTGCGAGCAACTGCGACGAACCGACGAACAATTGACGAACGAGATCTTCGACCATGTCACGCGACAGTCCGGCGTTCACACCGGCATCGATGAGTGATTCGGCAACGAGGAAGAGATACGCCGGGCCGCTCCCGGTGAGTCCGGTGATCGCATCGAGTTGCGATTCGTCGACGCGCACGACGATTCCGACCGAACCGAGAATCGATTCGGCCCACGCGATGTCGACATCGGTTGCATCGTTGCCGCCAGTGATCGCGCTGGCGCCAGCCCCCACGAGGGCCGGAGTATTTGGCATGGCCCGAACGACGGCCACGCCTCTGCCGCAGGCCCGCTCGAGGGTGGTCAGAGTGACTCCCGCGGCGATCGACAGCACTCGACGGGCCCCGGCTTTCACCGCCACCGCGGCAGCCGCCGCGGCGTCGGGGGGTTTGACCGCGATGACGGCCGCATCACATCGATCGTTCGAGGTGAGCGCGTCGATCACACGAACGCCCGGAAACATCGAACTCAGGGCCTCACGACGGGCCGCCACGACCTCGACCACCACCACGTCGTTGGCCGCCACCGCACCGCTCTCCAGGAGGCCGCCGACCAAAGCGGCGCCCATGTTGCCGCCTCCGATGACGGCCAAGGTCGACTGACTCATGCGCTCACGCTAATCAGCCCGGTGAGCTCCGCCGGTACGACTTCCCGACCGCACCGGCGGAGCGGGTGAAGGTGGGAGCGAGTCACTCGTCGCGGAAGCGCGAAGCGAAGCCGATTCGCAACAGCGGCCGGAAGGACTGCTCGACGTACGCGTAGGTGGAGCCCACGATGCGGTCGAGTTCGGCTTCCGACAACGCCGACAGCGGAAGGTCGCCACGGAGGAACACCGCGTCTTCGGCACCGATGGAGAAGTGCGCACCGATCAATCGGTCGTTGCGACGCAACAGGTTGTCGAACAGTTCGAGTGCATTCTCCTCGGGCGCAGGCATCACGTAAGTCTCGTACCGCAGAGTGCGTTGGCCGAGAGTGATCCAGATGGTGGTGAACTCCTTCGACTCCCCCGCCATGCGCACGTACCAGCGCGAACGAAAGGCCGGCTCGGGCTCGGCGTGATCGATGGCCACGATGGCCGAATTGGTGGAACGCAGATTTCCGAGCCATTCGTCGATCTGCCGTTCGAGGACGGCGAGTGACTCGTCGTCGAACAGATCGCTCACGAGCAGTTGACGAGAGAGCGAGACGTGACGTCGGTGTACAGACGGCGCAAGCGGGCGGCCGCGAAGCTCCACGTGTAGCGGCGACCGAGTTCGGCAGCAGCGGTACCCATCGCTCGTGCCCGATCGGAGTTGTCGAGCAACTCGCGTGTGTGTCGGGCGAACAATTCGGGGTCGCGATCGGCCACCAAGAATCCGGTTCGATCGTGATCGACGAGCGACAGCAAGCCTCCGACGGCGTTGGCCACCACCGGGATGCCACAGGCCGCGGCTTCGAGTGCAACCAGACCGAAGCTCTCGGACCGGCTCGGCACCCACACCGCGTCGGCGGCGCGGTAGTAACTCGACAAGATGTGGTGAGCCTGCGGCGGAACGAAGTGCACGCGATCGCGCAGGCCGAACTGATTCACCAACTCGTGCACCGAGTCGACGTACGCATCGCCATCGGCCCCACTCGAACCTCCGACCACGTACAACGAAGCGTCGGGTCGACCGAGTGCCGCGAGTGCGCGCACGGCCACGTCGACGCCCTTCAAGGGTTGGATGCGACCCACGAACAACAACACGGGTCCGTCGCCCATACCGAGCGCCTGACGCGCACCACGGCGATCGCCCGGTGTGAAGAACGCGTGCTCGACACCGGGGGCCACGATTTCCATGGCTCCGGGAGGATCGCCGTACAGACGGCGGAACTGGTCTTCTTCTTCGTCGCACGACACGCAGATCGCGTCGGCGCAACCGATGATCGATGCCTCGATACGTTCACGACGCTCAGGCTCGGGGTCACCGCCCTCGGCCTTCACGCGAGCGAGTGTGTGGAACGTGCTGACGAGCGGAATGCCGACCTCGTGCTTGATGGAGTGCCCAGCGATCCCGGACAACCAGTAGTTGGCGTGCACCACATCGGCCGGACGGCGACGGAGATCGTCGAGTACGAAGTCTGTGAACTGAGGGACGACGCCTTCGAGTTCTTCCTTGCGCAGATCGAACGCACCGGCTGGCACGTGGACGACGGTGTGGTTGGGCTCGACGTGGATCTCACGCGGTAGACCCGAGCGCCACTCACGGGTGTACGTGGTGCATTCGACGCCGGCGTGGGCGAGAGCGGCCACCAGTTCGCGCACGTAGACGTTCATCCCGCCTGAGTCGCCGACACCGGGTTGGGCCAGCGGCGAGGTGTGGTACGAGAGCATCGCCACCCGCGTCATAGAAGGGTGAACCTATCGGCGGTCGCCGAAGAAGCCC
>VERK01000074.1 GCA_018882725.1 Actinomycetota bacterium
CCGCTGGTCGACATATCGGTGCCCATGGGCATGCCGGAATTCATGGTCATATCGGAACCGGCTGGCATCTCGCTCATCACGGTCTCGTGGATCTCGGCCTTACCGGCTACCGAGACATCGACCGCGACACCCACCAGGGCATCGTCGGTCGATGTCTCGATGACCATGTAAGCCGCGCCGGCCGTGGCCATCATCGGAGAGTTTCGGGCCCACACATCGGAAACAGCGATGCCCGCCGTCGAGGTGTTCGTTGCGTCGGTCGACGAATCACCCTCGTCACCGCAGGCGGCCACAGTCGACACCACAGCGAGCGCTGCGAGTGCGCCGATGAGGTTTCGGTAACGACGTGTGATGAGGGTACGCATGAATGTCTCCTTGTTGATGTGTCTAACGTGTGACGTCGTCTCAGTTCATGTCGTCGAACAAGAACTCGAGATCGTTGGCCATGCCGTCCTTGCCATGACCGAATGGCCACTCGACGACGACAAGACCCTGTTCGTCGACCACATACGCATTCGCGCTGTGGCCGACTTCGATCGTTCCGTCGGCGTTCTTCACAATCGTCGAGGATGCGAGAAACGCGTCCTCGACTGCGACGAGTTCCGGTTCACTCACCGGACGCAACGCATTGAAACGATCGGTGAAACTGGAGAGGTAACCATTGAGAACCTCTGGCGTGTCGCGTTCCGGGTCGACGGTCACCATGGCCAGATCGACCCGTTCGGCATCGCTGCCCAACTCGCGTCGAGCCGCCCGTAGTTCGGCCAACGTGGTCGGGCACAGGTCGGGACAGTTCGTGTAGCCGAAGTAGACCACCAGGAGGTGCCCCGGTCGCGCCCGAAAAGAGAACTGCTCGTCCTCACCCGCGTACAAGCCTGTGTCGGTCACGTCGGTCACCGCCACCGAACCAACGTCGAGCGGGTCATCACGGACGATTCCCTTCAGGGCGCCGGGTGAGCCCCCACCACAGGCGGCCAGGGAGACGACACCCACCAACGCCACCGAGCCGAGAAGAGACCGTCGAGCCACGAGAACAGGTTGATGGACGGAAGCATTCGGTTCCCACGGACCAAAGTCCCTCCGATCACGGTCTTCGGGCCGAACCTGCGACAATTCGAGGTGTGCTTCGACGACCGGTGGCCCGGCCTCTTCTGACGCTGGCTACTCCGATTGCGCTCGTGGGCCTCATAGCCCCGCTGACCGCGGCCTGCGGGTCGGACGAATCTGCACCGGCACCCTCCACGACGACACCGACCGCGTCGACACTCACGACGACGACCACCTCGACGATCGCTACGACGACCACCACCACGATCTGGACCGGCCCGCCCACGCTGGCTCCGGGCGCCACCCTGCCCACGCCGATCGCACCGCCGGGGCCTGACGAAGTCGACCCCGAGGTTCTCCTGGGCACGATGGAAATCCCCGCCCTCATGATGTCGTCACCGATCTACGAAGGGATCACCGACCCCACCTTCGATCGCGGGGTCGGCTGGTGGCCCGGTACGGCCCGACCGGGTGAACCCGGCAACGTCGTACTGGGCGGTCACCGCACCAGCGCACCACGACCGTTCCGCTATCTCGAGAAACTCGTACCCGGTGACGAGATCGTCTTTACGCTCGACAGCGTCACGTTCGTCTACCGAGTCACACGCACCGAGGTGGTCACGCCCGACGCGATGTGGATCGTCGACCAAACTCCAGCCGCGACCGCGACTCTCTTCGCGTGCCATCCACCCGGATCGACCAAGGAACGAATCGTCGTCTTCGCCGAGTTCGATCGTCAGGCCTAGCGTTCTCTCCTCATGACGCGCGGCGACAACTTCTCCCGACGTCGGGTCGGTTGGTCACTGGTGGCCGGACTTCTCGTCGCCGCCTCCATGCCGCCGTGGGGTTGGTGGCCACTGTCATTCGTCGGACTGGCGATGTTGTCGCGACTCGAACTCACCACACCGCGTGCTCGTGATCGATTCGTCCTCGCCACCGTGGCCGGCCTCGGCTGGTTCGTGCCCGCACTGTCGTGGATGTGGTTCCTGACCGCGCCGGGTTACCTCATCGCAGCCCTGATCTTCGCGGTACTGCACGGAATCGCATCAGCCGTGGCTGGATCGGTCGATCGCGACCTGCGAGTCGTGGCTCTTCCCGCCGCCCACACTTTGGTCGAGGCGTTGCGTCTTTCGTTCCCCTTCGGTGGAGTTCCGCTCGCCACCCTCGGCATCGCGCAAGTCGCCGGCCCGTTCGACGACATCGCTCGCGTCGGCGGTGTCGTGCTGATCACGTGGGTCACGTGGCAGATCGGCACATTGCTCGTGCGGCGCTCCGGATCGGGGCGCGCGTTCCGAGTGGCCCGTCGCGCGGCTGTTCTCTCGGTGATCGTCATCGTCTTCGTCGCCTTCAACGCTCCGCGTGGTTCCGATCTCGGCCGTGCCATCGACGTGGCCGCGGTGCAGGGTGGCGGCCCGCAGGGCACACGGGCCATCGACACCGACCCGCGCGATGTGGTCGAGCGCCACCTGGCCGCCACACAACTCCTGATCGATCGCGACCTCTCACCCGACCTCGTGGTGTGGCCCGAAAACGTGATCGACGTGCCCGACTTCGAAACCAGCACCGAGCTCTCGGAGGTCGCGTCGTTCGCCACACGCCTCGACGCACCGTTCCTCGTGGGAATCACCGAAGACGTCGACTCCGAATCGTTCACCAACGCCCAGGTGGTGGTCGAGCCCTCCTCCCAACAAGTGGTCGATCGCTACGACAAGGTTCGTCGCGTGCCGTTCGGCGAGTACATGCCCCTACGCGGCTTGCTCGACAGTGTCGGCGCGCCGGTCGATCTCGTACCACGCGACGCCGTGGCCGGTACCGGCCCGGCTGTACTCACGGCACCGAACGTCGCGGGTGATGATCTTCGCGCCGCGGTCGTCATCTCGTGGGAAGTGTTCTTCGGTGGTCGTGCCCGCGAGGGCGTGAAGAACGGCGGCGAACTGATCATCAATCCCACCAACGGTTCGAGTTACACCTGGACCGTGCTGCAGACCCAGCAGATCGCGTCGTCACGACTACGAGCGATCGAAACCGGACGTTGGGTCGTGCAAGTGGCACCCACCGGCTTCAGCGCATTCGTGTCGCCGAGCGGCCATGTGTACGACCGCACCGCGGTCAGTGAGCGCGCGGTGATCACTCGTGAGATTCCGCTGCGCACGGGCGAGACGCTCTACACCTCGATCGGCGACGGCCCGTGGATCGCCGCGGTGGGAACCGTTTTGTTGCTGGCCTGGGCCCGTCGCTTCAGAGTTCGATCACGACGGTGACCGGACCGTCGTTCACGAGAGCGACTTTCATGTCGGTGCGGAACCGACCGGTCGCTACCGACGCACCGAGTCGCTCGAGTTCGCTCACCACTCGCTGAACGAGGGGCTCGGCCACTTCCGGGCGGGCAGCCGCGATCCAACTCGGACGGCGACCCGCGCTCGTGTCGCCGTAGAGCGTGAACTGACTGACCACCAACACCGCTCGCGTGGTGTCGGCAATCGACCGATTCATCACACCCTGTTCGTCGTCCATGACGCGGAGATTCCAGATCTTCTCGGCCATCTTGGAAGCGATGCGTTCGTCGTCGGAGTGCGTGACTCCGACGAGCACCATCAGACCAGGACCGATCGAGCCGACGCGTTCGGTCACCCCGTCGACCGTCGAGTCGACCCAGGCCGATTCGACTCGCTGAACGACTGCCCGCACGACGCGATCGTGCCACATCGCCGATCCTGCCAAGATGATCGAGTGATCGAACTCGCCGCCGGCCCCAACACCGCTCGCGTCGACGACGAACAGGGAGGCCGCGTGGCTTCGTTGATTTTCGACGGCCACGAAGTGCTGGTCACCTCGGCCGCCAGCCCGCTCGGCTGGGGTTCGTATCCGATGGTTCCCTTCGCCGGCCGCATTCGCCGCGGTCACTTCCGGTTCGAGGGTCGCGACCACTCGATGCCGCTCAACATGGCTCCCCACGCGATTCACGGCACGGTGTTCGAATCTCGTTGGAGCGTCGTCGACGCCGACCGCACCACGTGTCGACTTCGCTGTGACCTCGGAGACCCATGGCCGTTCACCGGCCGCGTCCAGCACACCGTGTCACTTCACGACAACGGCATCGACCACGAACTCACGGTCTCGGCCGATGAACCGATGCCGACACAAGTCGGATGGCACCCGTGGTTCGTGAAACCTCTCTCCTCGCGTTTGACGTTCCGCGCCATGCATCGGCGCGATGCCGAAGGCATCGCCCAGGCCCACGAGTCGGCTGTCCCCGATCTCGTTCCCGGAACGATCGACGACTGTTTCGTCGATCCTCAAGAGATCTTGACGCTCGCTTACGAGACGTTCCGCCTCGAACTCACGAGCACGTGTCGACACTGGGTCGTCTACGACGAACCACCACATGCGACCTGCGTGGAACCGCAATCCGGCCCACCCGACGTTCTCAACCACGTGCCGTTGGTGGTGACGTCGGCCGAGCCCGCGACCCATCGATTCACCATCACGTGGCTCCCCCACACGCCTCGGGCGTGACGAACGTCCCGCCAACCGGTCGATCGTCAGGCAGACTTTCTGCGAGAACACCGCCCGCCACGTCTCTTACCCGACGTGGAGACGACGAACCATGACCACCACGACCGACGCCCACCTCGTCTCCGCCTATCTGAGCGGCGATCGAACTGCCTTGGCGACGATCTACGACCGTTACGCAACCGGTCTGTACGACACGGCGCGAGCGATGCTCTCCGATCGGCACGATGCATCCGACATGGTGCAGGACGTCTTCGTCATCGCAGCCGAACGTCTCGACCAGTTGCGCGAACCCGACCGACTCAAGCCGTGGCTCTACGCGGTGTTGCGCAACGAGGTCTACCGCCGTACCAAGAAACGCAAGCGCGCGGTCCCCACCGATTTTCAGAGCGAGACGGTTCCTGACGTGCCCGCTTCTTACGACCCGCGACAAGCGGGAGAAGCCGTCGCGTACGAAGAGCTGGCGTCGATGGTGCGGTCGGCATCGGCCGGCCTCGACGAACGAGATCGACTCGTGCTCGAGTTGTCGGTGCGTCAGGGCTTGACCGGTTCCGACTTGGCTGATGCGCTCGGCGTGACTGCCGAGCAGAGCTACTCCCTCGTGCACCGCATGCGCGAACGTGTGGAGAAGAGCCTTGGTGCCTACGCCGTTGCCAAAGCCGGTCGACGTGAGTGCCCCGATCTCGATCGACTTCTCGCGGCGTGGGACGGCGAATTCACCGTGCTCGTCCGCAAGCGCGTCAATCGGCACATCGAAGAGTGCGCGACGTGCGACCGCAGCCGCAAGACCCTGGCCCCGCTGGCGCTCTTCGGCGCCGCACCGGCATTCGTTCTGCCCTTCGGTCTGCGCGATCGTGTTCTGGCCGCCACCGCCAATGTCGGGCCAGGTACCGGGTCCGGCTCTGGCTCATCGACGGCTACCTCCAAGTCGCGTCTCCGTTTCGATTCACGCAGCGGATTCCCGCGAGCCGCGCGTCTCGGACGTCGTGCGCTGTTCGCACTCATCGGTTCGTCGGTCGCCGTCGTCGCCGTGATCGGTGGTGCTCTCGTGGCGCAATCGATCGATGACGGACGCGCAAACGGCACGACGAGCGACACGATCGCGACCGCGTCCGTCGCACCCAGTGACAGTGCTGTCGACACGGGTGTATCCACCATCGACAGCACCATCGACAACATCGCGACCGGCACTTCAGAGGCTCCGGTGTCGCCGATGGTTCCCACACCACCGCCACCGTCGACCCCGCCGGCCGCACCCACCGATTCGAACACCCCGCTCGCCCCCGCGGGCTCGACCGTCACTACGACGACGACACTGCCGCCGGCGACCTCACAGCCAGCCACCGCACCGTCGTCGGCCACCACGGTTCCGGCCCGGACCACCGCGACAACGGTCCCACCGAAAACGACAACAACATCTCCGGCCAAGACCACGACGACAACAGTCGCACCGAAAACGACAACGACGACGACGTCTGCGCCCAAGACGACAACGACAACCACGACGACAGCAGCGCCGCAGCGCACCCTCGTGCTCAGCAAAGTGGCCGGCGCGTTCCCGTCGTGCACCGCCCTCGGTGTGCAAGGCGTGGTCACCACTACCGAAACCGGCATTCAAGTGTTCGGAGAGGTCGAGTTCTTCAACAAGGACAACAAGACGCTCGGTATCCGTCAGGTCAAGTTGGCCCTCGCCACGGCCTCCACCTGGCGCGGCACGGTGACCGACACCCCCACGGGAGCGGTCACCGCGCAGATCCGCCTCACCGCCCGGTCGACATCAGGTTTGACCAGCACCGGAGCAGGATCGGCCCGACAAGCCAACACGTGCTGAAAGTGACCCGCCGGTAGCCTCGGCTCTCATGCCCGCAGCGCTGGACCCCAACGGTCCCCTTCGCCTCGCGTACCTCACGTACCGCGGCAAACCGCACGTGGGCGGCCAGGGCGTCTACACCCGACACCTCACCAAGGCCCTGGTCGATCTCGGCCACTCGGTCGAAGTCTTCGGCGGACAGCCCTACCCGGTGCTCGACGACCGCATCACGCTCACCAAGCTCCCGAGCCTCGACCTCGTGAACGACCACTATCCGTTCCGGTTCCCGGCCATCTGGGAACTCAAGACCCGCGAAGACTGGCTGGAGGTCGGCCTGTTCATGACCGGTCAGTTCGCCGAGCCAGCCGCCTTCAGCGCCCGCGTGAAACGGCATCTCGCCCAGCGGGTGTCCGAGTTCGATCTGGTCCACGACAACCAGTGCCTCGGATACGGAATCCTCGGCCTCGAGAAGCTCATTCCCACGATCGTCACGCTGCACCACCCCATCACCCGCGATCGCGCGCTGGAGATGGAACACTCGCCGAACTGGCGCAAGAAGTTCGGTGTCAGCCGCTTCTACTCGTTCGTGAAGATGCAGGGCCGCGTGGCGAGTCGCATGCCGCGCATCGTCGTGGTGAGCGAGAACAGCATCAAAGACATCCACGGCGACATGGGCGTGTCGTTCGATCGGATGCGCCTTGTTCCCGTCGGCGTCGATCCCGATCTCTTCAAGCCACTTCCCAACGTGGCGCGCGTGCCCGGTCGTCTCATCACCACGGCCTCGGCCGACGTCGCGCTGAAGGGTTTGGCGTACCTGCTCGAGGCAATGGCCAAACTGCGCACCGAGCGCGACGTCACGCTCACCATCATCGGCAAGCCCAAGCCAGGCAAGAGCATGGATCTCATCGACAAGTTGGGTCTGCGTCCGCACATCCAGTTCGTGTCGGGTGTGCCCGACGAGCGCATCGTCGAGTTGTATGCCGAAGCCGAACTGGCGGTGGTTCCGTCGCTCTACGAGGGTTTCAGCCTTCCGGCCATCGAAGCCATGTGCACGGGTATCTGCTTGGTCGCGACCGACGGCGGCGCCCTCCCCGAAGTCACCGGACGAGACGGTGACACGGTGCTGCAGTGCAAGGCCGGCGATTCCGAGGCGCTCGCGGCCACGTTGCGCCGCGGACTCGACGACGCCGAACTGCGCGCTCGTGTCGGTGCCAACGGACGCCAGCGAGTGGTCGACCGCTGGACCTGGCGTCGTTGTGCCGAGATGACGGTCGAGCAGTACCGCGAGGTTCTCGCCATGCCGGCCAACATCGAGAAGTTGCGTCGCAACGGACGGCTGAAGGGCTGAGAACGTGCTGACCGTTCGCTTCGAACGCCTCGGGCTCACTCCGGGTGACCTCGTTCTCGACGCCGGGGCCGGATTCGGCCGTCACGCCTACGAGGTCGCCCGTCGCGGTGGCCGCATCGTCGCTCTCGACTACGCCGATGACGAAGTGCGCACGACCCGCGCCACCTTCGCGGCCATGATGCAGGCCGGCGAGATTCAACGCGACTCGTACGTTGGTGTCATGCGGGGCGATGCCACTCGTCTCCCCTTCGACGACGCCACCTTCGACCGCGTGATCACCTCCGAAGTGCTCGAGCACATCCAGGACGACGTGTCGGCCATCGCCGAACTGGCTCGCGTGCTGCGTCCGGGCGGAACGTTCGCCTGCACGGTGCCGTCGTGGTGGCCCGAGAAGATCAACTGGAAACTGTCCGACGAGTATCACGCGCCCAAATCGGTGGGCGGCCACGTGCGCATCTACAGCCGCACCGAACTCGAAGCCAAGCTGCGCGCCGCTGGGCTCGACGTGCGCGGCCATCACCACGCCCACGCGCTGCACTCGCCGTACTGGTGGCTCAAGTGCGCCGTGGGGCCGCGCCGCGACGATCACCCGCTCGTCAACAACTACAAGAAATTCCTCGAATGGGACATCGTCAAACAACCCCGTTCGATTCGCGCCGTCGAGCGCGTGCTCTCCCCCGTCATGGGCAAGAGCCTCATCGTGTACGCCGTCAAGCGTCCGGCTCCCGCTCGCCGCTCCGAGCCCGTTCGAGAGTTGGTGAACGCATGACCCTCATTCGTCATCTCGGTGTCCCGCACATCGAAGGTGTCCTCAGTGCCGACGAAGTCGTGCAGACCGCCGAGTCGATCGCCCGTCTGCAACTCGACTCCGGAATGATCCCGTGGTTCGAGGGCGGACACTGCGATCCGTGGAACCACGTCGAGACGGCCATGGCGCTCGACATCGCCGGATTCCACGCTCAAGCCGAACGTGCCTACGACTGGCTCAAGAACACTCAGCACCGTGATGGCTGGTGGTTCAACTACTACCTACCGGGCGGTTTCGTCGAAGAACCCAAACTCGACACCAATGTCTGCGCGTACGTCGCCGCTGGTGTGTGGCACCACTGGTTGTGCACCTGGGATCGTGGATTCGTCGACTACATGTGGCCCACTGTCGAACGTGCCATCGAATGGGTGCTGTCGATGCGCCGCCACGACGGAACCATCTTGTGGGCCCGCGAAGAGCACGCCTCGCCGTGGGATTACGCGCTTCTCACCGGATCGTCCTCCATCTGGCACGCGCTCACCTGCGCCGCCGAACTGGCCGACCTGGTGGGCGATGAGCGTCCGCATTGGCGCGAAGCCGCCGACACGTTGCGCTCGGTCATCTGCACACGACCCGACGCGTTCGAACCCAAGACGCGGTGGGCCATGGATTGGTACTACCCGGTGCTCACCAACGCAATGGAAGGCGACGCCGCGCGAGCACGTTTGGCGCAGAGTTGGGACACCTTCGCCATGGAGGGTCGCGGCATTCGATGTGTGAGCGACGAACCGTGGGTCACCGCGGCCGAAACCGCCGAATGCTCGCTGGCTCATGCCGCGGCCGGCGACATCGCTACCGCGACCGACCTGCTCCTCTGGACGCGCGCTCATCGTCACGACGACGGTTCGTACTGGACCGGTGTGGTGTACCCGAGCCGCGAGAACTTCCCGGCGGGCGAACGAACCGCGTACACCGGAGCCGCCGTCATCCTCGCCGCCGACGCGATCGATGCGGGTTCTCCGGCGTCACGCATCTTCGTACCGTCGCTCGTCGTCGACTGACTCGAAGGAGTTGTCATCATGACCCGCGCGTCGTTCACCGCGTCATCCGCCGCCGACATTCGTCGTCTCGCTGCCGAAGCGCTCGACGCTCTCGGTGCCAACGACGCATTGGGCGGTTCTGGTG
>VERK01000075.1 GCA_018882725.1 Actinomycetota bacterium
GCCAGGACGTCGTCCCATGTCTCGTCCCAACCCAGGGATCGATCGCCTCGTTGCACAGTCGTTGACCGTAGCGGCCTGGTGGAATGCATCGGCGCGGTGTCGAACAACCGTCCTTCCGATACCGTGCGGCGATTCATGGCCTCACCTGCATCGATGCGCATCTTCGACGAGTTCGCTCGACGACTGTGCTTGACAAGCGGCCAAGCCATGTCGTAGCCCTGAAAAAGCATGACCTCCACTCGTAAACCCCTCGTGATCGTCGAATCGCCGGCCAAGGCGAAGACGATCGGCACCTTCCTCGGCTCCGACTACGAAGTCCGCGCATCGGTCGGACACGTGGCCGATCTGCCGTCGAAGGGTCTTGCTGTCGACGTCGACAATCACTTCAAGCCCACCTACGAACTCACTGAGCGCGGCGCCAAGGTCATCAAGGAATTGCGTCAACTCGTCAAGCAGGCGTCGGCCGTGTATCTCGCCACCGACGAAGACCGCGAGGGCGAGGCCATCAGTTGGCACCTCATCGAAAACCTCAAGTCGGCTCTCAAGCCGGGCACTCCGGTGCACCGCGTGGTCTTCCACGAGATCACCAAGTCGGCGATCGATCACGCCTTCGCCCACCCCCGCGATCTCGACAACGGCCTCGTCGACGCCGCCGAGACCCGGCGCATCCTCGACCGTCTGTTCGGTTACGAGGTGTCGCCGGTGCTGTGGCGCAAGGTCAACTGCGGACTGTCGGCCGGTCGTGTGCAGAGCCCCACCATCCGCCTGATCGTCGAACGCGAGCGTGAGCGCATCGCTTTCGTGGCCGCCGGGTACTGGGGTCTCGAGCTCGTCTCGGCCACCGCACCGTCGTTCACCGCCGATCTGCTCGAGGTCGATGGTGTTCGCGTGGCCACCGGCAAGGACTTCGACGCCAACGGTCGAGCCTCCGACAAGGTGACCGTCCTCGACGAGGCGGCCATCGGCTCACTCGTGACCCGCCTCGGCTCGGCGCCCGTGACCGTGAAGTCGGTGGAGGACAAGCCCTACCGCTCGTCACCCAAGCCGCCGTTCATGACCAGCACCTTGCAGCAGGAGGCCGGCCGCAAACTGCGCCTGTCGGCCCAGCAGGTGATGCGCACCGCCCAGGGCTTGTACGAGCGGGGATTCATTACATATATGCGTACCGACTCGGTGGCCCTGGCCGACGAGGCGCTCACTGCGGTGCGGGCCCAGATCGGAACCGAATTCGGCACCGAGTTCTTGTCGCCCAGCCCGCGCCTCTACGCCAACAAGGTGAAGAACGCCCAGGAGGCGCACGAGGCCATCCGGCCCAGCCTTCCCATTCGGTCGCCCGAATCGTTGGCCGGTCAGTTGAGCGGCCCCGACCTTGCCTTGTATCGGCTCATCTGGCAGCGCACTCTGGCCTCGCAGATGGCCGACGCCGCTGGCACCACGGTGTCGATTCGGTTGAGCGCCACCGCTCCGGCCGATGCCTCGGCGCCGACGAACCTCTGCACCTTCGCCGCCAGCGGCACGACCATCACGTTCGCGGGTCACCGTCGGGCCTACGAAGAATCGTCCGACGAAGGCACCGACGCCGACGAGAAGGAAGCGTTGCTTCCAGTGTTGAAGGTGGGTGACACCGTGCCGGTGCGCGAGTTGATTCCGGGTGGACACGAGACCACTCCCCCCGCTCGCTACACCGAAGCATCCATCGTCAAGCGTTTGGAAGAACTGGGTATCGGACGTCCCTCCACGTGGGCGTCGATCATCCAGACCGTGCAGGACCGCGGCTACGTGTGGAAGAAGGGCCAAGCGTTGGTGCCGTCGATCACTGCGATGGTGGTCGTGAGACTCCTAGAAAATCACTTCGCCGAATTGGTCGACTACCAGTTCACCGCTGGCGTGGAAGAAGAACTCGACCAGATCGCCGGCCGACTGCTCGCCAAGGACGAATGGCTACGCGCGTTCTACTTCGGTGATGCGCAACTCGGTGATCTCGGTGAACTCGGTCTGAAGAAACTGATCGAGAAGAACATCGAGAACATCGACGCCGCTGCCATCAACTCCCTATCCATTGGGGCCGACCCCGAGACGGGGGAAGTCGTCGCGGTGAAGCCGGGCAAGTACGGGCCGTACGTGAAGCGCGGTGACGACACCGCGGGCGTGCCCGATTCGCTCGCTCCCGACGAACTCACGCTGAATGAAGCGCTTCGATTGTTGTCGTTGCCCAAGAGCGACGAGCCGATCGGCGAACTCGACGGACATCCGGTGTTCGTGAAGAACGGCCGTTACGGGCCCTACGTGCAGTGGGGAACGATGGACGAGCCGCCGTTGGGTCTAGCCAAGCCCAAGATGGTCAGCCTCTTCAAGACCATGGTGCTCGAGCGCATGACGCTCACCGATGCCGAGCAATTGCTGGCGCTTCCTCGCACGATCGGCATCGACCCGCAGGATGGCACGGCGATCGTGGCCAACAACGGCCGCTACGGCCCGTACGTCCAGAAGGCCACCGACTATCGCACGATCGAGAACGAAGAGAAGCTGCTCACCATCACACTCGATGAAGCGCTGGCGATCTTTTCGCAACCCAAGCAATACCGGCGTGGTCGTTCGGTGGCTGCCAAGGGTCCGTTGCGCGAGTTCGGCAACGATCCGGTGAGCGCTCGGCCGGTTCTTGCCAAAGAGGGTCAGTACGGCGTGTACGTGACCGACGGTGAAGTGAACGCATCCATCGGCAAGGGTGACCGCATCGAAGAGATGCTCCCCGAGCGCGCGTTCGAGTTGCTCGCGATTCGCCGTGAGGTAATGGCCGAGAAGGGCATCACACCCAAGAAGAAGGGTGCGCCCCGTAAGGCGGCCGCGAAGAAGACCGCCACGAAGAAGCCGGCGGCAAAGAAGGCAGCAGCCAAGAAGGCTGCGCCGAAGAAGGCCGCGGCGAAGAAGTCGTGAGTTCGTCCGGCCACTACATCGCTCTCGAAGGAATCGAGGGTTGTGGCAAGTCGACTCAGGCCGTGCGGCTCGCGGGTTCGCTGAATGCGGTCCTCACGCGCGAGACCGGTGGAACGCCGATCGGTGAGCGCATTCGTGATGTGTTGCACGATCCGGCCAACACTCATCTGAGCCCAGTTGCCGAGGCGTTGCTCATCGCCGGCGACCGTGCTCAGCACCGCGCCGAAGTGCTCGCACCCAATCTGTCGGCGGGTCGGACCGTCGTGAGCGATCGCAGTGTGTATTCGAGCCTCGCGTACCAGGGCTACGGCCGCGAGCTCGATCTCGATGCCGTGCGACGAATCAACGATTGGGCTCTCGGTGGCCGGTGGCCCGATCTGGTGGTGCTCATCGACATCGAGCACGAGGGGGCGTTCGCCCGTCTGGCCGATCGCGATCTCGATCGATTCGAACGCGAAGGTCCGGACTTCTTCCGCCGGATCGTCGACGGCTTCCGCGCGATGGCGAAGGCCGACCCGAAGCGGTGGTTCGTGGTCGATGGCACTCGGTCGGTCGACGACCTCGCCGGTCGGATCGAGCATCACGTGCGATCTACGCTCGGCCTCTGACATGGCCCGCACGGCAACTTCTTCGGTGTTCGACGCGGTAGTCGGACAGAATGCGGCCGTCGCCAAGCTGCGCGCCCTCACGTCGTCGCCGGCTCACGCCTACTTGTTCGTCGGGCCGAGTGGCTGCGGCAAAGAAGTGGCTGCGCGAGCATTTGCCGCGGTGCGACTACAAGGTGACGACGATGCGAGTGGGCGCACCGCCGATCTGGTCATGCGCGGTATTCACGTCGACGTGCACGAACTCGAACGTGAGGGAGCGTCGATCGATGTCGAGCAGGCTCGCGAAGAGATCGTCAAGTTGGCCGACCGCACCGCAGTCGAGGGTTCCACTCGCGTGATCATCGTTCACGAGTTCCATCTGCTGGCCGACGTGGCTCGTTCGGCGTTGCTCAAGACGATCGAAGAACCCGACGGCAGCACGATCATCGTGATGCTGGCCGACGAAGTGCCCGACAACTTCGCCACCATTTCGTCGCGCAGTGTGCGGGTGAACTTCGGACCGATCTCCGACGAACTCGTCGCACAGACTCTCGTCGCCGATGGAGTCGACGCCGGAGTGGCTTCCGACGTGGCGCGGGTGGCCGCGGGCGATCTCGATCGAGCTCGCGTGCTGGCGAGTGATCCGAAGTTGAGCGACCGCATGGCGCTGTTCACGTCGATTCCGCGAAAGCTCGATGGATCGTTGGCCGCTGCCGTGGCAACCGTCGGCGAGATCAACGCCTCGATCGACGAAGCCCTCGAGCCGTACAAGGCGAAGCAGGCCGAGGAACTCGCGACCCTCGAGGAGCGGGCCAAGTTGCTGGGTGAGCGCGGGAGTGGACGCAAGACACTCACCGATCGTCACAAGCGAGAACTCCGACGTTTTCGCACTGACGAACTCAGGTCGGGCCTTCGTGCACTCTCGATGGTGTACCGCGACGCGATGTCCGAGCTGTCCGACTCGGCGGCTCCGCACGAGGTGATCGGATTCGCCGACGCGGTGTCGGCAATTCGGCGGGCCAGCCACGCGTTGTCTCGCAACGTGAACGAGCGACTGGTCTTGGAAGATCTGCTCATGTCGCTGCCGACCATCAGGAGGTCGTAGTGCCCAAGCTCACCGACGACGAAGTTCGCTCTTTTCTCGACGAGCGAGGTCACCTGGCGCGCATCGGTACCACTGATGCCGACGGTATGCCGCGAGTTCTGCCCTTGTGGTTCATCGTCATCGGGAACGAATTCCTCTTTACGCCCCGCTCGCCTGCCGTCATCTGGAAGAACATCGAACGCGACCCACGCGCCGGCGTGTCGATCGACGAGGACGAGACGCCGTGGCGCAAGGTGATGATTCAGGGTGACGTGATCGTGAAGCACGCACCCGGCGACGATGCGGCGTGGCGCGACATCTATCGACGTATCGCCAAGCGGTACGTCGCCGATGAGTGGGCCGACGGATACGTCGACGGCACCGACGATCAGCCACGCGCACTGTGTGCGATCGACCTCAGCGCTGCGACCACGCGCATCGCGACGTGGCGAATGCCCGTGTCGGGTGAGGATCCGCGCGGTATCTGGGCCAAGCGGTACTACTTGCCCGGTACCAAGTGGTCGTACGAATGACCATCCGATAGGGTTTCGAGCCGTTGCCCGGGTAGCTCAGTCGGTAGAGCAACGCACTCGTAATGCGTAGGTCAGGGGTTCGATTCCCCTCTCGGGCTCCAGAGAAAGTCCTGCTTGGCGTGTTTCCGAATAGTGGAGCTCCTTGAAGCCCGCAGAAAAATCCCGCAAATTTCCCGCATTACGGCTTCGAACTTCCCTCATCGAGGTAGACCCAATCAAGGATCTCTTTCAGGCCGGTGACTTCGAGTGACGCCGCAGACCAAGATTCAGTGTGGCCGTCGAATTTGAAATGGCTACTCCGCCGCCCTAACTCAGCTCCGCGACTTAGTAAGGACGCGAGGCAGGAACGTTCGAGGTCAGCCGTCAGGTAGCCATCCATCGGTCCTCTCAGTTCCCGAACCTCCCAACCCTTCTGCCGATGCCGCCTTAGACGCTCTTCGGGGACGTTCGAAATACCTATTTGGAACATTGCCCACTGCTCATGAAACAGGAAGTAGAGCCAGCCAGGTTTTCCGGGATTGAATCCCGGGATGGCGCAGACGGGACAACCAACTCCTTGCTTACGGTTGTACGGAGGAGCCTGCCATTCGTGACCCTCTTCGCAGAGCCACCAAATCTTCTTGTCTGTTCCAGCCATGACCTGACCCGCAGTCAGCGGCAGGTTCTTCACCGGATGCCATTGAAGAGCAAGATCCGGATGAGTCGTCTGTAGGTCATTAACTCCTTCGATTGGCTTTTGTCCGGCGCAATAAGGACAGCCCGATCCCTGAAGGGTTCTGTTTGCAATCACAGATCGGTAGGCATGACCAAGGCGGCAATTCCACCAAACTGCGGTATTGCTACCTGCTTTAAAGTCCTCTGCGTTCTTGCCGTGGTTCTTTTCCAAATGCCATTCCGAGGCAACTTCTGGGTGAGTAGTTGCGAGATCGTTCGAGCCCCTGATCGCTCTTGATCCCGAGCAGAAGGGGCAACCGTACTGGCCCACAGTTCTGCTCGCGATAGACGCCTCCCACTCGTGGCCTTCACGACAAATCCACCAGGCCTTCCGGGTTACGAATGGGGTTACTTCAGATGGCTTCTTCAGGTTCTTGTGCGGATGCCACTCCCCAGCAACTTCTGGGAACCTGGTTGCCAGACTCGTCGATGTAACTACTCGCCGTCCCGAACAGACGGCACACCCGGTTGCCTTCTTCGACCCAGTTCTCATCGCAACCGTTGCTTCCCACTCGTGGTCTTCAGCTACGGGACAAAGCCACCACACCTTCTTTGAACTACCGGATCCGACTTGACTTGCCGTTAGATCACCGTTTCGAGTCGGATGCCACTCAGCGGCTACTTCTGGATGACGCGTCGCCAGATCATTGAATCCGGTTAACACTCTGCGACCCGAGCACGTGGGGCAGCCTGTCCCTTCCCCGGTGAAACGGTTATTGAGCGATGTCTGCCATTCGTGGCCCTTCGAGCAAAGCCACCAAACCTTTCGGTCAGATCCCGGGAGAACATCTTGTGGGGCAAGCGGGGAGTTCCTGTGCGGATGCCATTCAACTGCAAGTTCCGGTCGGAGAGTTGCTAGGTCGTTGTAGCCAACCAACAATTTCTTGTTCGAACAGACGGGGCACCCACCGCCACGCGACCGAGCCTTCGGCGAACTCAACCATTCATGGCCCTTCGAGCAAAGCCACCAAACCTTGATGTTTGAACCGAAAGAAAGTGACTCCGGAGAAACACCTGTGTTTCGATGCGGGTGCCATTCCTGAAGCAGGTGAGGATGAACCTGTCCGAACGACATGACGGGTCGGTTTCGGCCATCTCCCACAGAGATAACTATGCCGAAACGCCCCTACTGATTCCACTCACACCGTTTTTCGTGACCAAGGCGTCGGTCATTCCAACATCGATTACTCTCGCCGCGCTTCGCTGGGATTCAGTCGTTGCTTGGGCGTAGACGGCAAGGGTCAACCTTGGGTCGGAATGACCTAGTCGGCTCTGAGCAGTCTTGATGTCAACACCGCCCGTGACCATAAGAGTGGCGTTGAACTTTCTGAGGTCGTGGAAGGTGACATCTTCGAGGCCAAGTCGTTTGCATGCCGGGGCAAAAACCCGATTCCTGAAGTTCCCGTATCTAAGTGGCCCCCCAGATGGTGAAGTGAACAACCAATCGTCTGACGTGGCAACTGGGCACCGATGCGCAATGTGAGTGGCTAGCAACTCAGAGAGGGTCACTGGCATCAATAAGGTTCGCTCACTGGCACGGCTCTTTGGGGGACTGACTACCACGCGGCCCGCTAGTTCGCTGACTGAGTGGCGGACCGAGAGCGTCCTTTGCTTGACATCAACGTCTCCGATACGCAAGCCAGCACACTCACCAAATCGCAACCCGCACAAAGCTGCCGTAAGGACAACCAGCGATGCCTCCTGACCAACCTCGCGGGCCAAAGATAAGACCGCGGAGGGATTGAGTGGCTCTTTGGAGGCTGTGAGAACTTGAGGGAGTTTCACACCCCTCCAGGGTGATCGGCCTACGAGGTCTGCGTCTACAGCAGAGTTCAAAACCGCCTTCACTACGGCAGCCATCCGTCGGATGGTTGATCCGGAGTATCCGTGAGCCATCCAGCGACCTACGAGGCGTCGGCAATCTTCCGGAGTAATTGAACTCATCGGACGGTTCGACCAATCCTTGAGTACTACGGCCAAAACCTGCTGGTCGCGATAAATCGTTCTCTCTCGTTTAGCTGGGTTCGATCTCAACCATTCGGCTGACCAGGCGCAGAACGTTGTGCGGCCTAATCGATAGTCGGTCCACAGTCCCTTATCGCGGGCTCGATGTTGTTCAACTTGCCAACTCTTCGCCGCTGAAAGTGTGCGGAACGTCCTACTGATTTCGCGGCCATCAGGCTGTCGAAACCGAACTTCGTAAACGGTTCCATGCTTCTTCGTGGGGCGGGCTGTGATGCCCGGATGACGGCGATTACCGTTGCTCACGGCGTCCTCCTGCTACTTCAGGTTGGATGTCAGGTCCGGGGGAGTTACCGCTCCCTCGGACCACTTGTTCTCGATGATAGGCGACCACCAATGTGCGACTCTCATCATTGCGCAATCCGTCTAGATCGACTTCCCGAAATGCTGTCGAGCCATTGTCCGAGTCCCGTGAACCCCGAACTTGGATTCGCTGCAAGCACTTGGGCTGCCGTCTGAAGTTCGTCCTTTCCAACAGCTCCGACTGCAGCCATGACCCGCATCACCAAACGGTTTTCAAGCGGATCGACAAGGTTTGGGAGCAGTCTCTTCAACTCCTCGAGGAGGGCAAGGCACTCCTCGGCTGTGATCAATGCAGATTCCTCTTCTCTTTCTCTATCTGGATCTATTTCATCTTTGCCGCACGCGTCCGTGAGAGAGTCCGTGCGCAGTGGCGTGCGTGTCGACGTGTGCCAAGCCGAAACAACTGGCGTGCGTTGAGGCAGGCCACTATCGGGGCCGTCCGCTAACTGTCCGGTGACCGGTTGTGGATAAACCGCGACGCTGGGCGTGTTTATCCGAAACTGAACCCCTCGTTTTCCAGCCCGTGCTGGGCCTACACGAATGATGATTCCATTGTCTTCCAGAACACGTAGAGCCACTCGCACCTTCCGTTCTGGGACGTCGGTTTCGATCGCGAGGGTGGCTGCCGAGGGATAGGCAAGGTTGTGGTCGTTGGCATGGTGGCAGAGCGCAGCAAGTACGTATCGAACTCGCTCTTCACCAATGTCGCGGCTTGCCCAGGTTGGAATTGTGATCTCTAGTGCCCCACCTGTCGGTCCACCTCTGAAAACGTCGTTCAGATGGACGTAGGCCATGTGCCGTCAGGTCCCCGCTCGATTCGGTCTCGTAAAAAAGCCTCGAGCTCTTCAATCCGATACAGACGGCGTGAGCCGATTCGGATGCTCCCCAGGCTGCCGGATTTGGTCAGCCTCCAGAGTGTGGTAACGCCGATCTGTAGCCAGTCGGCAGCTTCTTTTCGTGTCAACAGTCGATTCATGGACGTGCTCCTTGAAGGTGTCTGAGTTGTGGGGTTCTCCTTTTCTGCTCGGCTATCCGGCTCAAGCAGCACTCGCTGGAATCCACCAGCGTTAGGTTTTTCGCTATCCGGCGAACTTCGCGGAGGTTTTCCGCTGTCCCCTCGCAGTCATCCAACGTTGAAGGTGTTCATAGCCTTTCACAGTGGTGGGCGGTTTGTCATTGAGCGTGCGTTGTGGATAACGAACAAAGTCGAACACACGCATACTCGGGTAACCGCACTGCTCGGTAATCCTTCAAACACTCGCCAAAGAACGCCGGTTATCAGTAGTTACCAGCGGTCAAAAACACAGGCGCCGATTCTGGCAACCGGTGCGGGGGTCCCCCCTCGGGCACTCACATCGTTGGTATCGCGAACCTCAGGGTGTCCCAAACAGTCTGAGGGTC
>VERK01000076.1 GCA_018882725.1 Actinomycetota bacterium
GATCGAGGCGTATCGCTCGCTCGGATGCCAGGGTTTCATTCCGTGGTGTGCCGACTACCCCGACACCGAGTCGATGGAGCTGTTCGCGACCGAAGTGATCCCGAACTTCCGCTGAATCAGACGTACGAGCGGAAGATCACTTCGGCGACACAACTCGGCTTCGCCGCGCCTTCGCACTCGAACGAGAAGGCGTAGGTCGATTGAATGCCGCCGGGAATGTCTTCGACTCCGATGAGGGTGACGCCCAGACGGAGTTTGGCTCCCACCGGAACCGGCGACATGAAGCGAACCTTGTTGCAGCCGTAGTTCACGCCCATCTTGTAGCCGGTGGTCAACACGACCTGCGGCATGAGGACGGGTCCGAGCGACAACGTGAGGTAGCCGTGCGCGATGGGCCCACCGAACGGGCTCTCCTTCTTGGCGCGCTCCGGGTCGACGTGGATCCACTGGTGGTCTCCGGTGGCTTCGGCGAACTGGTTGACCCGTTCCTGGGTGACTTCGAGCCACTCGCTGTAGCCGAGGTGCTGACCGATGAGTGACTTGAGTTCGTCAGTGCCGTTGATGATGCGCGGTGCCATGGGGTGATCGTAGTCAGCGGTACCAGACGCGCTGGTGCTCGCGACTGTGGGGGTGCAAAAGCAGGGCGCACAGCGCGACTTCGAAGATGAGCGACAAGGTGTTGTTCCCCGAGATCCGATCCCAGAGGCTGATGCCGTCGAAGTCGGCCAGGACCCAGAAGCGCAGGAGAAAGGGGGAGAACGCGGCCACGAGGCCGAGCCAGTAGCCGAGACGGCGATCGTTGGCCATGAGAAAACCGCCCAGGACGTGAGCGGCCACGACGGCCAAGCCGACCAGCAGGCCCAGTCCACCTTTCGTCACTCGGGCGAATCCGATCCAGTCCGACTCGTCGACGAGTCCGATGAGCGCGAAGAAGCCGTTGAGATAGAGAAGCAGTGTCGCGATCTGCAGCGTTTGCGGCTGCAAACGATCGAACCACTTGCGGGGGTCGAGCGAAGACATGTCTGTACCTTCGCACACCCGAGGCTCTGCCGCCTACTGAGGTCATGTGGCGCTGGACCGGTCGGCGAACTCGTATCGTGGTCGCGGAGATGTCGGATCAACCAGCAGGTGACCAAACCGTTCGCTCGGGTTTCGTGACCCTCGTGGGTCGCCCCAACGTCGGGAAATCCACGTTGGTCAATGCGATCTGCGGTCGGAAGGTATCGATCGTGTCCGACAAGCCGCAGACCACTCGCCGTCAGGTGCGCGGTGTACTCACGCGCCCTGGACTACAGATCGTTTTCGTCGATACTCCGGGCCTGCACAAACCGGTGACCGCGCTGGGAGAACGGGTGAACGCGGCCGCCATCGAGAGCATCGCCGACGTCGACGTCGCCTGTCTTCTCGTCGACGCCACGGCACCTTTCGGCACCGGCGATCAGTGGGTTGCCTCGCGACTCGATCTCTCGAAGACGATCGTGGTGGTCAACAAGTGCGATGCCGCCAGTCGCGATGCGGTGGGCGAGCAGTTGGCGCGTGCCGGTCTGCTCGACGCTGAGGCCTACTTCCCGGTGTCGGCGCGCACGGGAGAGGGTGTGGCCGCTCTCGTCGAGTACATCGCCGCGAAACTTCCCGAAGGTCCGCTGTACTACCCCGAAGACGTGATCAGCGATCTGACCGATCCCGACTGGGTGGCCGAACTCGTGCGCGAACAACTCTTGGCCGAGATGCGCGACGAGATTCCGTATTCCATTGCGACGCGGGTGACCGAGTGGGAATGGCCCCGCGTTCGTTGCGAGATCATCGTGGAGCGGGAGAGTCAGAAGGGCATGGTCATCGGTAAAGGCGGAGCCATGGTCAAGAAGGTCCGCGAACGCGTGCGCCGTCAGTTGCCACCCGGCATCGTTCTCGAACTCAAGGTGAAAGTCGACAAGGACTGGCAGCGCCGTCCCGAGCGAGTGCAGCAACTCGGATACTGAGTCAGCACGAAAAGCCGGTCGGCAGGAGATTCGAGTAGTCGTCGCACGCGACGAGCTCGCCCGGTCGAGTGAGGTCACCTCGTCCGCGCGGCACCGCCTGCGGACGGTTGCCGCTGGTGAACACCACTTGGCCGATGCCGGCACGGCGGGTGAGGGTGAGAACGATTTGCGCGACGGCCAAACGCTGCTCGGCACCTGGCAAGCCGTTCACGAAGGCGTCGGGGAGATCGACGGTGGCGCTTCCTCGCTCGACGGTCACCGTGGTGGCGAGCCCGAACGGAATGGCCGAGCGCAGGCCGGCGGCGACGTCACCCTCTGGCAACCCCTCGACGAGGGCCGCGAGCACCTGGGGCGGTGCGGCCGGACTGAGTAGCAGACGGCTGATCGGGACCACCTGATTGCCGGCCACGAAGAACATCGTGACTTCTTCGACCGGGACCGTCGACGACGTGGACTCTGGCGGTGTGGTCGTCGACACCGTCGGGGTCGACGTGGTGGTCGGCGGCGTCGTCGTGGTCGTGGCCGAGAACACTTCGGGAATCGCGTCGAGATCGAGAGGACGATTGGACGACGACTCGGGCACACCGCACGCGGCGACGATCGCCATCGTCGGAACGATCAGCATGCCCACGATGACGCTGGTGACGGTTCCAGGGGCGACACGTCTCATGTTCGACCGCCTTCGGGGAGTTGGACGACGAAGCGCGCGCCGCCGCTCGGAGAGTCCTCGACCCAGGCCAAACCGCCGTGAGAGCGCGCGTGTTCGGCCACCAACGCCAAGCCGAGTCCGGTTCCTCCGGCCCGGGAGCGGCCAGCCGAACCGCGTGCGAAGCGCTCGAAGATCCGGGCTCGTTCGCTCGGAGACACGCCCGGCCCAGAGTCCTCCACGCCCAAACGTACGTGAGCCGGTCCGGACGCACTCGCGAAGCGCTCGATCGTCACACGAGTCGCGCCACCGCCGTGAAGACGAGCGTTGTCGAGCAAGTTGGCCACGATTCGCTCGAGTCGTCGCTTGTCGGCGTTGACGACTCCGGAGCAATCGGGCGCGACTTCGACCCGTACATCGGTGCTGCCGTAGCGCTGGGCGATTCGTGCGATGAATGGCGCGAGGTCGATGTCTTCGCGGTGAAGGTCGGTGATTCCCACGTCGAGTCGTGACAGCTCGAGTAAATCGAGGACCATCTGGTCGAACCGGCGAACCTGACTCGACACCACATCCAAAGCTTGCTGAGTTCGATCGGGAAGATCGGCGCGCCGGGCATCGAGAACCTCGACGGCGGCGGCGAGAGCGGTGATGGGACTCCGGAGTTCGTGCGACACATCAGAAGCGAATCGCGTCTCGCGTTCGATGCGGCTCTGAACCGCATCGGCCATGTCGTTGAACGCCGTGACGAGAGTCGACAGGTCGGGGTCGCCTTCGGATTCGAGTCGCACGTCGAGGCCGCCGGCGGCGATCGCCCCAGCGGCTTCGGTGACGCGCACGAGAGGTCGCATGAGACGGCGGCTCACGGCCCAACCGACGAGTCCGGAGATCAAACCGATGACAAGGGTTCCGATCACGAGGGCTGAACCGATGACGGTGATGGCGCGTTGCTCGTCGCCGACAGGGAAGGCTTCGAAGTACGCCGCGTCGACGCTCGGCATGGCGATGCCGATGGCGATGAACGTGTCGTCCCCGAGTGAGAAGCGTTGGTAGGACGACACGCCGTCGATCGTGCTGCGAAGCAGTTCGGCCGGGAAGGCCCCTTGGGTGAAGCGCAAATCCTGGGAGAAGAACAGGTCTTCGCGACCCAGGTGCAACACCGCGAACCCACCCTGTTCGGTACGGGTGGTGCTGATCAGCTCGAAGGCCTCTGATCGACGGCTGGCCAACTGCGATCGAACCAGTTCGGCGTTGGTGACGGCCTGGCGCTCGACCACGTCGTCACGTCGCTCGAGAAGGTAGCTGCGAGCCACCAGGAAGCTGACGAGCGAGAGTGCGAGGGACGTGACGAGGCCCACGAGGACGAACAACAAGGTCACGCGGGTGCGCAACGGCAGGCGGACGGAACGGGCCACGGTGAACATCCTGCCCGACGCCGGACATGACACCGCCCGACTCGGGGAAATCCGGCGAGTCGGGCGGCGGACCAAGGAGATATCCGGTTCAGTCGGATCGGCGAGGGCCAGGGGGAGGACGGCCCCCGTCGGTCCGACGTGAACGGGATCAGTTTCCCGAGGCTCTGTGAAAGGACCGTGCGCGAATTGTGCGTTTTGTGTAACGAATTCGGACGGTCGCCTCGACCGGGCAGAATCGCTTCGTGAACTCGCTGTTGTTCATCGAGGACGACGACCAGATCCGGCTCGCGCTGCGTCTGGCCCTCGAGGACGAGGGCTACCAGGTGCGCGAGGCCGCTGATGGTCGGGCCGGGTTAGCCGCGTTCCATGCCGATGAACCCGATCTGGTGCTCCTCGACTTGCGCTTACCGGACATGTCCGGTTTCGAGGTCTGCCGGGCTCTGCGAGCGATGTCGATCGTGCCGATCGTGATGGTGACGGCCCAGACCGACACCAACGACATGGTCGCTGGTCTGGAGGCGGGCGCCGACGACTACGTGACCAAACCAGTGGTTCCGAAGGAGTTAGCGGCGCGCATCCGCGCTCACCTCCGTCGTGTGCAACTACAGGGCGACCCGGCCGCGGAGTCGTCGAGCCTCACGTTCGGGGACGTCGAGTTACGACGTGAGCAAGGGATCGTGCTCAAGGCCGGACGCGAGCTGTCCTTGACCAAGACCGAGTTCAACTTGCTGTGCGAATTCGCCGATCACCCGAACATCGTGTTGTCGCGTGATCAACTTCTCGAACGGGTGTGGGGTTACGACTATCTCGGCGACAGCCGCCTCGTCGACGCCCACGTTCGCCGACTGCGGGTGAAAATCGAAGACCAAGCCGACGATCCGCGTCTCATCGTCACGGTGCGAGGGATCGGCTATCGGCTCATGCCTGCGTGATCGATTCCAGGAACCGACACACTTCGTCACTGTTCACGGTGCGGCGCATGGGCGGAAGTGCAGCCAGAAGTTGCTTGCGATACTGGGCGGTGGCCAGACGCGGATCGAACACGGTGACGACACCACGGTCGGACGCCGAACGAATGAGGCGACCGGATGCCTGAGCGAGCAGGGTGGCTGCGCGTGGCAAGTCGATTTCCCGAAAGGCACGATCGCCGAGCAGTTCGCGACGAGCCGACAGGAGGGGCTCGTCGGGTCGAGGAAAAGGGATTCGGTCGAGGGTCACGAGCGACAACGTTCGTCCAGGAATGTCGACGCCTTGGAAGAACCCGGCGGTGGCGAACAAACACGAGGATTCGTCCGCGCTGAACTCGTCGACGAGGCGGCTCTTGTTCGGATCGTCGCGTTGCGACAGAACCGGAACGTCGAGGATGGGACGCAACTTCTCCACCGCTTGGTCGAGGGCGCGAAAACTGGTGAACAGGGCGAGCGTTCGTCCGCCCGCAGCGACGATGAGTCGGTACAACTCGTCGTGCATTGCGCGCGTGAAGTCGGGTGTGTTGGGGCCGGGAAACTTCGACGGGCAGTAGAGGAGTGAATTGCTCTCGTAATCGAACGGGCTGCCGACGTCGATTGCGTCGAATTCGCCGTCGGTGAGGCCGACGCGTGTCGGCAGATTGGCTGGCACGGTGGCGCTGGTCAGAATCGCCGTACGTCCCGACCAGATTCCGTTGGCGAGAACGGGTGCCACGTCGAGTGGCGCGATCTCGAGAACCGGATTATTGGGCGTTCCTGACACGTACGGGACGAACGAGTCGTTGATACTGAGGGCCTGATCGAGGTTGTCCCCTAATCGCGTGGCGGCCTGTTGGGCCCGGAGCCGACGCTGATCGGCATCGAGATCGTTCGTGTTCAGAGCGCGAAGTGCTTCGAGTAGATCGTTGACCGCCAGCCGAGCAGCGGCGAGCACGGCTGTGATCTCGGGAGGCAGTGGGGCCGATAGTCGGTTGCCGATGAGCGGTACCAAGATCTCGTCGAGCAGAGGTCCCTGGCGAGTGAGTCGATCGAGAAGGTCGGGTTGTGCGAACACGCGTCCGGCCACACCAGCCAACCAGCGCAGGCGTCCGCTGGAAAACGACAGCGCCACGCTGTCGCTCATGATGTCTTCGAGTCCGTGCACCTCGTCGATGACGACCACGTCGTGTTCAGGAAGAACTGCGCCGGCCGATGCAACGTCGAGGCCGTACAAATGAGTGTTCACGACCACGATGTCGGACTCGGCGGCGCGATCGCGGGCTCTCTCGGCGAAGCATTCGCCTCCCGCTGGGCAGCGCCGGGCGCCCGGACACTCGTCGCTCGACACGGTGATCGCCGCGGTGGTGGCGGCGTCGAGACGTCCCGGGAATTCCGACAAGTCGCCGGTGTCGCTGCCGTCGGCCCACTTGGCCAGTTCGACGAGCCGCTTGGCCGGAATCGTGCGCATTTCGTCGGACAAGGTCGGTGTCTCGCCATTCGCCTCGGCGAGTCGCTGCCGGCACAGGTAGTTCTGACGTCCCTTCACGACGGCCCACGACAGGTCGCGCCCCAATTCACGAGCCACGGTGTCGCGCAACAAGGGAAGGTCCTTGCGGGCGATCTGGTCCTGGAGTGCCTTGGTCGCCGTCGTGATCACGGCTCGTCGGCCCGAGAGGACGATGGGAACGAGATAGCCGAGGGTCTTGCCGGTGCCAGTACCCGCTTGCACGATCACGTGTCGACCGGTCGCGAGAGCCTCGGCCACGTGTTCGGCCATCGATCGCTGACCGGGGCGATCCTCGGCGTCCGACAGACCCGCGGTGGCGACGTCGAGAGCGTCGCGTACGGAAAGTGAATTATCTCGCGGCACGGTTCACGAACGCTGGTGTCCCCGCGCGAGGGTCAGTGCGCCGTCGATGTCATCGGCCGAGAAGTCGGGCCATGTCTTGTCGGAGAAGTAGATCGGTGCTCCCGCGGCCTGCCACAACAAGAAGTTCGAGACCCGACGCTCACCCGACGTGCGGACCACGACGTCGACCGGCGGCATATCGGGCAGGTACATCGCCGACGACAGGTCATCGGTGGTCACTGGTCGGCTGAGGGTCTTGGCGCGACGGGCCGCATCGACGATCTCGGCCCGGCTGCCGTAGTCGAACGCGACGGTGAGCGTCATGCCGGTATTCGAGCTCGTGTCGGCGATCGCCTTGTGGATCGCCCGCTGTACGTAGCGTGGTGTTCGCGACGACGAATCGTCGAAGGGGCGACCGATCCACGTGATCCGAACGTTCAGCTCGTTCAACTCGGCCACTCGGCCGAACAACTTCTCGTGCAGGCCGAGGATGTGGCGCACTTCGTGGCGAGGGCGAACCCAGTTCTCGGTGGAGAATCCGAAGACCGTGAGCCAGTCGACGTCCCGTCGGACGCACTGCCGAACGACCTCGGCCAGGTTCTCCTCACCAGCTGTGTGGCCAGCGGTGCGCGGAAGATGACGGCGGGTCGCCCAGCGTCCATTTCCGTCCATGATGCAGGCCAAGTGCACGATTCGAGGGTAGCGGTGGGGCCACAATGGACGGCGTGTTCCGCCGTCGTCGCGCCGTCGATCCCGTCTCTGCTCGTGGTCACGAGTCCGATGGGCCGACTCGGGCCCGCCGCTTGATCGTCGTCGCGGGATCGATCGACGAGTGGGCAGCGTTCTCCGAGGAGCAGTGGACCGACCGGCTCACGACCGTGGGTGCCGCGGCCGCGGCGGCCGGGGTCGTGTCGGTGCGCATCGTTCCATCGGCCGGAGTTCGCGCCGGAGGACGAGCGATCGGAGAGCGTCACGTGCGCGTGGGGAGTTGCGATGTCGTGGCCGATCCCCGGCCCGATGGACGAGCCAATGTCGTGGACGCCATCAACAAGATGTCGCTGCCGATCACCGAGGAGTCTTTGCAGTCTCAGATCGGGGGCTCGAGCGAAGACGTCGACCTGGTGATCGTTCTCGGAGAGCCGAACGTTCTTCCGCAGGCTCTGGTGTGGGAACTGGCTTATGCCGAACTCGTGTACATCGCAGCGGACTGGTCCAATTTGTCGAGTGAACACGTTCGTCGGTCGCTCGAAGAGTTTGCGGTCCGTCAACGCCGCTTCGGCGGAGTGATCGAGTGACGAGCCGCCTCTATCGCGACGAAGCGGTTGTCATCCGGTCGTACAAGCTCGGCGAAGCCGATCGCATCGTGGTCATGCTCACGCGTGAGCACGGCAAGGTTCGTGCCGTCGCCAAGGGAGTTCGCAAGACGCACTCGAAGTTCGGTGGCCGCCTCGAACCCCTGTCGCACGTGGCGGTGCAGGTCCACCGGGGCACGAACCTCGACGTCGTGAACCAAGTCGAGACCATCGACTCGTCGGGACGCATGTTCGGAGATCTCGATGTGATGACCGAGGGTCTGGCTGTCCTGGAGGCGGTCGATCAACTCGTTCCCGACCGAGAGCCGGTACCGGAGGTTTTCCGGATGCTGGTGGGAGTCCGCAAGACGTTGTCCGAGAGACCGTCGGCTCTCGTCGTGCCGGCGTTCTTGCTTCGGCTGCTGGCCGCCGAAGGTGTACGTCCCGAGCTCGACCGTTGCGTCGTGTGTGGGGAAGTCGAATCCGAGTCCACGCCGCTCGTGGCGATCGATCTCGAGCGAGGCGGGGTTCAGTGTCGAGGCTGTCGTTCGGGAGTCGGTATCACGTCGAGCGCTCTGCACTTGCTTCGCGACGTCCTCGACGGCCGCTTGGGTGAGGCCCTCGATCGCGCGCACCGACCAGGCGGGCAGGTTCTCGACGACCCCGTCGTGGCCGAAGTGGCGTCGATCGCCACGCGGGCCTTCGAGTTCCACGTCGAGCGTCGGTTGCGGTCGGTCGCGATTTTCGAACGCCACGACACACGCTCCGAGCCGTAGGCTGGGCGACCATGCCTGCGAACGACCTCGAACAGATCGTCAACCTGTGCAAGCGCCGCGGTTTCGTCTATCCCTCGGCAGAGATCTACGGAGGATTTCGTTCGAGCTACGACTATGGCCCGCTCGGGTCGTTGATGCTGCGCAACGTTCGTGAGTCGTGGCTGCGCGAGATGGTGCAGAAGCGCGACGACGTGGTTCTCATCGACGCCGCCATTCTCGGACCGCCGCAGGTTTTCGAAGCCAGCGGACACCTGGCCAATTTCAGCGACCCGTTGGTCGACTGCCGCGAGTGCAAGCAGCGGTTTCGGGAAGACCATCTCGAGGATCGCTCGGTGTGTCCGAACTGCAAAGCCAAGAACAGCCTCACCGATGCCCGTGCCTTCAATCTCATGTTCAAGACCTATGCCGGTCCGGTGGAAGGGTCGGGTGCCGAGGTGTACTTGCGACCCGAGACCGCGCAGGGCATGTTCGTCAACTTCAGCAACGTTCTGCAGACGAGCCGCAAGAAGCCGCCGTTCGGTATCGCTCAGGTGGGCAAGAGTTTCCGCAACGAGATCACGCCCGGCAACTTCATCTTCCGTACCCGCGAGTTCGAGCAGATGGAACTCGAGTTCTTCGTGCCGCCGGCCGAGGGTCCGAAGTGGTACGAGTAC
>VERK01000077.1 GCA_018882725.1 Actinomycetota bacterium
TCGGTGAGGGCGACTCGGCCGACGAGTGACGAGTTCCGAGTGACGACGTCCTCGGCGCCTCTTGCAGGCAAGAACATCGTCCTCGGTGTGTGCGGCGGTATCGCCGCGTACAAAGCAATCGAGGTGTGTCGTCGCCTCGTCGATCTCGGTGCACATGTCGCTCCGGTGATGACCGACGGTGCCGAACGCTTCGTCGGACGCACCACGTTCTCGGCTCTGGCCAGTCAGCCCGTGCAAACGTCGCTGTGGGACGAAGAGTCACCCATCCCGCACACACGACTGGGCCAAGCTGCCGATCTGGTTCTCGTCGCGCCGGCGACTGCGCGGCTCTTGTCGGCCTACGCACATGGTTTGTCGCACGATCTGCTCACCAACGTCCTCATCGCCACGCGCGCACCCGTTGTCGTGTGCCCGGCCATGCACACCGAGATGTGGGAACACCAAGCCGTTCAGGCGAACGTCCGAACTCTGCGCGAGCGCGGCGTGCACGTGGTCGACCCGGAGGACGGCCGGCTGGCTGGTGGTGATTCCGGCAAAGGCCGTCTGGCCGCTCCCGATGCGATCGTGGCCGAAGTGTTGTCGGTTCTCGGCCAACGCGACCTCGACGGCGTTCACGTGGTGGTCAGTGCGGGAGGCACTCGCGAACCCATCGACGCGGTGCGTGTGATCGCCAATCGTTCGAGTGGCAAGCAGGGTTACGCCGTTGCCGAAGAGGCTCGTCGCCGTGGTGCGCGGGTCACCCTCGTCACGACGGTCGATCGCCCGGCCCCCGTCGGTGTCGAGTCGGTGTGCGTCGAAACGGCCGCCCAGATGAAGACTGCGCTCGACGGTTTGGCCGCGACGGCCGACGTGGTCGTGATGGCGGCGGCGGTGGCCGACTTCCGTCCGGTGTCGTGCGCGTCCGGCAAGATCAAGAAATCGGGTGGCGTGCCCGAGATCGTTCTCGAGCCCACCCCCGACATCCTGGCTGGTCTCGGTGCAGCCAAGCGTCCCGGCCAGATCCTCGTCGGCTTCGCGGCCGAAACCGGTGATCTGGTGGCCCAGGCACAGTCGAAACTCGAACGCAAGAACCTCGATCTCGTGGTGGCCAACGATGTGAGCCAGCCCGGTGTGGGCTTTCAGCACGACACCAATGCGGTCACCTTCGTGCGACCCGGTGGCGAATTAGAGTCGCATCCGTTGAGCGACAAGCGGGACATTGCCCGCGCGTTGCTCGACATCGTGGTCGGCCTGCGGGCCTGACCCCCAGCCGATTCAGGAGCACCGATGAGCCAACAGTGGACGTTCACATCCGAGAGCGTGACCGAAGGTCACCCCGACAAGATGGCCGATCAGATTTCCGATGCGGTGCTCGATGCGATCCTCGCCAAGGACCCACACGCCCGTGTCGCCTGTGAAACGTTGGTGACCACCGGACTGTGCCTGGTGTCGGGTGAGATCTCCACGGCTGAGTACGTCGAGATTCCCGAGATCGCGCGCGAGGTCATCAAGAGCATCGGCTACGACAACGCCGAGTACGGCTTCGATGGCAAGACGTGCGGTGTGCTCGTCGCTCTCGATGCGCAGAGTCCGGATATCGCCCAGGGCGTCGATCGCAGCGAAGAAGTCCGCTCGCGCGCAGGCAGCGACGACCTCGACCTGCAAGGCGCGGGCGACCAGGGAATGATGTTCGGCTACGCGTGCAACGAAACGCCCACGCTCATGCCGCTGCCCATCGACCTGGCCCACCGCTTGGCCGAACGTCTCACCGATGCCCGCAAGTCCGGACAGATTCCGTACCTGCGGCCCGACGGCAAGACCCAGGTCACGTTCGATTACGAAGACGGCAAGCCTGTTCGCTTGCGCACGGTGCTCGTGTCCACGCAGCACCACGATGGTGTCGATCGCGACACCGTCATCCGCCCCGATCTCATCGAGCAGGTCATTCGCCCGGTCATCCCGGCGCAGTTCGCCAAGGACGACTACGCGGTGTTCGTGAACCCCACCGGCAAGTTCGTGCTCGGTGGACCGCACGCCGACACCGGCTTGACCGGCCGCAAGATCATCGTCGACACCTACGGCGGCATGGGTCGTCACGGTGGTGGCGCGTTCAGCGGCAAGGATCCGAGCAAGGTCGATCGTTCGGCGGCGTACGCCGCTCGCTGGGTGGCCAAGCATGTGGTGGCCGCTGGTGCGGCCGACCGCTGTGAAGTGCAGGTGGCCTACGCGATCGGCATGGCGCACCCGGTGAGCATTCTCGTCGAAACGTTCGGGACCGAGAAGGTCCCGGCCGCCACGATCGAATCCGCTGTGCGCGCGGTGTTCGACTTGCGTCCCGCCGCCATCGTGCGCGACCTCAAGCTCAAGCGCCCGATCTACCGCAAGACCGCGGCCTACGGCCACTTCGGCCGCGAACTGCCCGAGTTCGAGTGGGAGCAGTTGTCGCGACTCTCCGACTTCTCGTCGGCTCTCGGACTCTGAGACGACTCTGACTCGAGTCGTTCGCGTCGCCCCCGACGTCACCGGGATCGATCGCGTCTTCGACTACGTCGTGCCCGACGATCTCGCGTCGTCGGTCGGCCTCGGGTCTCGTGTTCGTGTGTCGTTACACGGCCGTCGGGTCGGAGGTTGGGTGGTCGAGGACGATGTGGTGAGCGACGTCACCGCGACTCTGAAACCCATCGCGAAATCGAGCGGACTCGGTCCCGACGCCGAGGTGCTCGCGTTGTGCGAGTGGGCCGCCCATCGCTGGTGCTCCGGTCGCTTGCGCCCTCTTCTCGTCACCGCGTCACCACCCGTCGTGGTCCACCGCGCCGGAACTCCGCGGCGCACCACTGTGGTGGCCGAACCGTCGTCGCCGGCCACCACGTCGCTCATCGAGCGGGGTGGTGGCGTGTTGCGTCTTCCGCCCACCGCCGATCAATTGCCGGCAATTTTGTCGGCTGCGCGGGTTGGTCCGACCCTCGTGGTGTGTCCGTCGGTCGAGGGTGCGCGCGCTTTGGCGGCTCGTCTGCGACGCACCGCGGTGTCGGTCGCCTTGATTCCCGACGACTGGGCTCAGGCTCGTGGCGGTGTCGACGTGGTGATCGGCGCGCGACAGGCCGCGTTCGCTCCGTGTCCCGATCTCGCGGTTGCACTTTTGCTCGACGAACACGACGAGGCGTTACAAGAAGAGAGAACCCCCACGTGGCACGCGCGTGACGTACTCGTAGAGCGTGCCCGTCGTGCCGGGGCCACGTTCGTGGCGGTGTCACCCACCCCCAGTGCGATGGTGCGTCACGATCGGTTCGTGTTGGCACCACCGGTCGAACGTGAAGCAGCTGCCTGGCCCGAGGTAGTCGCGGTCGATCGTCGCGCCGTCGAACCGTGGAAGCGCTCGCTGGTGTCTGATGAATTGATCGCGGAATTGCGCGATCATGCGCGGCGAGTGGCCTGTGTGGTGAACACGAAAGGTCAGGCTCGCCTGGTTGCGTGTCGCCAGTGCCGCGAGTTGGCGCGCTGCGAATCGTGTGGTGCATCGGTGGCCGAGATCACGGAGGGAACGTTGACCTGTGCGTCGTGTTCGACCTCGCGGGCCACGCTCTGCGCCGCCTGCGGTTCGACAGCCATGGCTCGCGTGAAGCCCGGCACGGCTCGGTTGCGCGCCGAGATCGAAGCGGCCGCCCACCGGTCGGTGATGGAAGTGACGGGTTCGTCGACGTTCGACGACACGAGCTGTGACGTGTTCGTCGGGACCGAAGCCGTGCTGCATCGAGTACGACGCATCGACACCGTGGTGTTCCTCGACTTCGACGCCGAGTTGCTGGCTCCGCGTTATCGCGCCGCCGAACAGGCGATGTCGTTGCTGGTGCGAGCCGGACGTCTGGTGGGAGCGCGGGGACGTGGAGGCAAGGTGTTGGTCCAGACCACCCTCGTCGACCACGACGTGATCGTGAGCGCCGTGACCGGTGATCCGGCCGTGGCGGCCGAGCGTGAGACCGTTCGCCGTCGCGATCTCTCGTTGCCACCATTCTCCGCGCTGGCGCTCGTGGAAGGCGATGACGCCGAGTCGTTCACGACGCGATTGGGATCCGATGTGATGGTGGCTCGACACGGTGCAGGTTTCTTGGTGCGCGCTACGTCACCTGATGTCCTGGCTGATGCGGTAGCCCGGGCCGAACGGCCGGCCGGTGTTCGTATCGAAGTCGATCCGCCGCGCGTCTAGGCGCGCCAGACGTCGAGCAGGCGATAGCCACGACGCGAACCGAGGCGCTCGACTTCGTAGCCCTCGGTGCCGAGCCAACGCGCGAGCGAGTCGCTGCCAAGGTTCTTGTTGACCACGAGAATCGCGTGTCCGTTCGGGGCCAGACGGGCCAGCCAGCGCGTGAGCATGTGGTGCAGAACGTCCTTGCCGACCTTGATCGGGGGATTGCTCCAGATCAGATCGAAGACGACATCGTCGGGTACGTCGTCGGGCTCGCCCACCTTCACGTTGGAAAGGCCCAGACGTTCGGCGTTCGTTCGCGTGAGTTCGAGTGCGCGCTGGTTGACGTCGATGGCCCAGACGGTGGCCGCCGGTGATCGTCGAGCCAGCGCCAACGCGATGGGTCCGGCCCCGCAGCCGAGATCGAGAAAGGTTCCCGTGGGCGGCGGACCGGGTGCGTCCGACAACAAGATCTTGGTTCCGGCATCGAGTTGGCCGTGCGAGAAGACCCCGGCGTCCGACACGTAGTCGAACGCATCACCGGGAAGCAGTACCTCGACCGTCTCGGGATGTGACGCCGCGCTCGGCGAGTTGTCGAAGTAGTGCGACATGTCGGAAGTAGCCTCGCAGACATGGCCTATCAGATCCGGACATACGGAGACCCGGTACTGGCGTCGAAGGCCGCCACCGTGGCCGACATCGACGCCAAAGTGGTCCGGATCGTCGACGAGATGTTCTCCACGCTGTATCGCAGCGACTCTGGTATCGGATTGGCGGCCCCGCAAGTGGGCATCCAGCGCCAGATCTTCGTCTGGGACATGGGCGACGATCCGTTGGTCGTCATCAATCCCGAGATCGTCGAGTCCGACGGCGAATGGGTCTACGACGAGGGGTGCCTCAGTATTCCAGGCTTGTACGTGCAGATGACTCGTCCGAAGACCGTCTTGTTGCGCGGTCTCGATCTCGACGGAAACGAGTTCGAACTCGAAGCCGACGAACTCGAAGCACGCTTGTTCCAACACGAACTCGACCACCTCAACGGCATTCTCATGTTCGATCGCATGCAGCCCGAACAGCGCAAGGAAGCACTGGCCGAGTACAAGCGCATTCTCGACGGCGACACCGACGCCAAGCCGCTGCGCCGCCTGCGGGCCCAATGACCGATCTGGCGCCGCTTCCGAGCGGGCCGATTCGTCGCGTCGTCTTTCTCGGCACTCCCGCCATGGCGGTCCCACCGCTGCGAGCTCTCGTCGATGCGGGCGTGGATGTCGCGCACGTGATCACCCGCGCCGACAAGCGCCGTGGTCGGGGGAGTGAGCTCTCGCCGAGTCCGGTGAAGCAGGCCGCGCTCGATCTGGGACTGACGGTGTCACACGCGGTCGACGACCTGCTCGCGGTGCCGTGCGACCTCGGAGTCGTGGTGGCGTACGGCGCTCTCATCAAGCCACACGTGCTGGCCCGCGTGCCCATGGTCAACCTGCACTTCTCGTTGCTGCCGCGTTGGCGTGGAGCCGCACCGGTCGAGCGGGCTCTGCTCGCGGGCGACACCGAAACCGGTGTGTGTCTCATGCGCGTCGACGTCGGACTCGATACAGGGGCAGTGCTCGATCGCCGCACCATGTCGATCGACGACACGACGACCGCCGATCACGTGCGCGCGCGTCTGGTGGCCGACGGAACCGAGATGTTGCTGGCGGCCTGTCGGAACGGACTGCCGAGCGAAGTGCCCCAGACCGGCGATGCTGAGTACGCCGACAAGATCACCCCCGACGAACTACGCATCGATTGGAGTGCACCGGCGCAGCGCGCTGTTCGCCAGATCCGGGTGGGTGGGGCCTGGACAACGTGGAACGACAAGCGTTTCAAGATTCACGACGCCTGCGCGGTGAACTCGACGGCCGGCGAGTCGGGGACCTGCCGTGTGGTCGACGGCCGGGTGTTGGTGGGAGTCGGGTCCGAGAGTCTCGAACTGCTGTCGGTGCAACCCGAAGGCAAAGCGGTCATGAGCGCGCCGGCCTGGGCCAATGGTGCTCGCCCCGACGGAACATCGTTCGTATGACGTCGGCCCGTCGACTAGCCGTCGAAGCCCTGGCCCGCATCGAGGATGGTGGGGCGTACGCCAACCTGGTCCTGCCGTCGATGCTCCGCACGTCCGAGTTGTCCGAGGCCGACCGTCGCTTCGCCACCGAACTGGTCTACGGCACGACGCGGATGCGTCGCGCGTGCGACGCGGTGATCGATCGGTTCGTCACGAAAGCGCCCGACGCCACGACGAGACGTGTCCTTCGGCTCGGCGCGTATCAACTCGTGTTCGCGGGAACGCCCCATCACGCCGCGGTGTCGGCCTCGGTCGACCTGGCCCCGAAATCCACCCGATCGTTCGTGAACGCCGTGTTGCGGCGTGTTGCGCGCACGCCCATGGTCTGGCCCGACGAGGGGACGCGCTTGTCGTATCCCGACTGGATCATCGACACGTTCGCACGTGAGGTTCCCGGCGAAGCCACGAGAGCGCTCGAGCACATGAACACCGCGCCACCGGTCACTCGACGCGACGACGGCTACGTTCAAGATCGTGCGAGTCAGATGGTGGTCGAGGCTGCGGCTGCACGACCACACGAGCGAGTTCTCGACGTGTGTGCCGGGCCGGGCGGCAAGTCCACCGGTTTGGCCGCATCGGGTGCGCGCGTGATCGGAGCCGATGTGAGCGTGACCCGAGCGACGTTGGTCGCGCGCAACGCACAGCAACTCGGTCAGCGGGTTCCGGTGTTGGTGGCCGACGGTCGTCGACCACCGTTCGCGCGTGGTTCGTTCGATTGCGTCCTCGTCGACGCTCCGTGCTCGGGTCTCGGCGCATTGCGACGGCGCCCCGATGCTCGGTGGCGCATCACTCCCGACGATGTGAACGACTTGGTGGTGCTGCAGCGAGAGATTCTCGCCGCGTCAGCCGCGTTGGTCGCTCCGGGCGGACGATTGGTGTACAGCGTGTGCACCATCACTGCTGTCGAATCGATCGACCATCGCACACCCGACGGATTCGAGATCGACGACTCCGAACTGCCCGCTCCATGGCAACGATTCGGATCCGGTCACCGTCTGCTACCGCACGTGTCCGACACCGATGGCATGGTGATCGTCCGATACCGTCGAGTCCATGGCTGACCTGTTCGCCAAGGTGCTCACCGTGAGCGACGGCGTGGTTCACGGCACGCGCGAAGACCTGTCGGGAGCGGCTCTTGCCGATGCGCTCGCTGCGGCCGGTTTCACGGTGGTCGAGCGAGCGCTCACCGCCGACGGTGCCGACGAAGTGGCCCGCGCTCTCACCTCCCTGTGCGATGGTTTTGCTGGTCTGGTGGTTTCCACCGGCGGCACCGGATTCGCTCCGCGCGACCAGACTCCGGAAGGAACGCGCCGAGTGATCGAACGCGAGGCACCTGGCTTGGCCGAGGCCATGCGACTGGTGAGTCCGTTGGGTCGACTCTCGCGGGGGATCGCCGGTGTGCGCGGTCAGGCCATCGTGTGCAACACGCCCGGTTCACCCAAGGGGTGTGTCGAGCAGATCAATGCGATCATCGACGTGCTGCCGCACGCACTTCGTCTCCTGGCCGAAACTCCCACGAATCACTGAAGGCCGGCCCGATAGCGTTCGACGCCGTGCTACGGCTCGTCGTTCCCAAGGGTTCGCTGGAGAAGGCCACCTTCGATTTGTTCGAGGCGGCCGATCTGCCCATCCGTCGTTCGTCGAGCGTCGATTACAAGGCCAGCATCGACGATCCGCGCATCGCCGAGGTTCGCATCCTTCGCCCGCAGGAGATTCCGCAGTACGTGGCCGAGGGACTCTTCGACATCGGTATCACCGGTCGTGACTGGGTGGAAGAAACACAGAGCGACGTACAAAGCTTGGGCGAGTTGAAGTATTCGAAGGCCACGTCCGATCCGGTCAAGGTCGTGGTGGCGGTGGCCGGTGACTCGACGGCATCGTCGGTGGCCGACCTTCCGCAAGGTGTGCGCGTCAGCACCGAGTATCCAGGTCTCACCAAGCGCTTCTTCGCGTCGCGCGGGATCGATGCCGACGTGCGACTGTCGTACGGCGCATCCGAAGCCAAGATTCCCGACATCGCCGACTGCATCGTCGACATCACCGAGACCGGCCGCGCATTGCGCGCCGCCGGTCTGCGCGTGATCGACACCATGCTCGTGTCGTACACCGAGATGATCGCCAACCCCGTTGCCTACGCCGATCCGGCCAAGCGCCACGCGATGGGTCAACTCATGACTTTGTTGCTCGGCACGCTCGACGCGCGTGGCAAGGTGTTGGTGAAGTTGAACGTGGGCGCCGACGATCTCGCCAAGGTGTTGGCAGTGCTGCCCTCGGCGAAGTCACCCACCATCAGCGAGTTGGCCGGCGGCGGTTTCGCCGTCGAGTCGGTGGTCGAGAAGCGTTCGATCAACACGCTCATCCCGGCACTCAAGGACGCGGGTGCGTCCGATCTGCTCGAGATCCCCATCGCCAAGATCGTCGCCTGACATGAACGCGCGGTCGTCCCACCGGCGCGGTGTCGTGGTCGAGTTCGACGCGCACGTCGGACTCGGTGTGGTCGAGAGTGACGGTGAACGGTTCGTGTTCCACTGTGTGGAGATCGCCGACGGATCGCGTGAGGTCGCGGTGGGGGAGTCGGTCGACTTCGACGTGCGCGAGAAGTTCTCGCGTCCCGAAGCCTTCGCCCTGCGCCGCTAGCCCTTGATCTGCACGAAGGCCAGACGGATGTTGCTCAGTGCATCGCCCAGAACGGCCGCGTCGGGGCCCAAGCGATCGCCCAGACCGTCGACCAAACAGGCCAAGGCGTCGATGGAGAGCGCGGCCGCCCCGAGATCGGGGGGTGTGGCCGTCAGATGGATTGCGGCCAACTCGTAGAGCCCCATCGCGTGGTTCACGACCACGACCTCAGCGGGGACTTCGGCCAGACGGCGCCGGGCCTCGGCCAGGGCTTCCATCGATTCTTCGAGCTGTGATTCGTCGGGTTCGGGTTCGGTCGAGAAGGGGTGGGAATCGGCGGTCGTCATGGGTTTTGCCTCGTCGGGCGGTTACCCTACAAGGCCACAACTCATGCGAAGTGGGGTTCGCCCCCACCTGGCCACGACCAGCGTGCGTCAGGTCAGTCTGAGCGGGCTCTGCTCGCCTCCGATCGGCTTCGCGTCGTCCGATCTAGGGAGGCAAACCCTTTGCACAAGAGAGAGCAGCCATAGCACCGCCGCAGAACGAACCTCGCTACAACGAACGCATTCGCGCTCGTGAAGTGAGGG
>VERK01000288.1 GCA_018882725.1 Actinomycetota bacterium
AAGGGCCACACCTACCAGTCGTCCATCCTCGTGCGCGCACGTTTCTCCAACCGCGCCACCGGCGAAATCCGCGAACAGCTCGTGTTCATGGGCGACTTCCCGATGATGACCGAGAAGGGCACGTTCATCATCAACGGCACCGAGCGTGTCGTCGTGTCGCAGCTCGTTCGTTCACCCGGTGTGATCTTCGAACCCGGTGAGCGTTATCGCCTCCGTAATCTCTCGAAGCACCAGCTCGTGAAGGGAACCATCCACCCGCAGCGTGGCGAGTGGCTCGAGTTCGACGTCGAACAGAAGCCCGGCAAGGACGTGACCGCCGGTACGCGCGTGGCCCGCAAGCGCCGCATGGGTGTGTTCACGCTTCTGCGCGCTCTCGGTTACGACGAAGAGCACGTTCCCGGTTTCCTCGATCGCTTCGTCGCCCACTTCGACTTCCTGCAGGGCCAGTGGGACAAGGAGCGCAACATCGCTCCCACCCAGAACGAAGCCCTGGTCGAGATCTACAAGCGCGCTCGCCCGGGTGAGCCGCCGTCACTCGAGTCGGCTCGCGCCTACTTCAAGAACGCGTTCTTCGACCCGAAGCGTTACGACTTGTCGCGCGTGGGTCGTTACAAGATCGATCGCAAGTTGGGTGACGAACTCGCCAAGCTCGACACGATCTTCGGCAAGGGTGCATTGGCTGCCGGTTCGATGTTCCGCGCCGACTCCGACGATCCCAACAAGCGTCCGGTCGAGTCCGATCCGAACGAACTGAACGTTCTTCGCCCCAACGAAGTGTTGGCTGCGATCTCGTACATGCTCCACCTCGTCAAGCAGGAGCCGGGCTATCGCCTCGACGATCAGGACCACTTCGCGAACCGCCGTATCCGTTCGGTGGGCGAGCTCATCCAGAACCAGGTGCGCATCGGTCTGTCACGTATGGAGCGCGTCGTTCGCGAGCGTATGAGCACCCAGGATGTCGAGTCGATCACGCCGCAGTCGCTCATCAACATTCGTCCGGTGTCGGCCGCCATCAAGGAATTCTTCGGTACCAGCCAGCTGTCGCAGTTGATGGACCAGGTGAACGCGCTGTCCGGACTCACCCACCGTCGTCGTCTGTCAGCGCTGGGCCCCGGTGGTCTGTCACGCGAGCGTGCTGGCTTCGAAGTCCGCGACGTGCACTTCTCGCACTACGGACGCATGTGCCCCATCGAGACGCCGGAAGGTCCGAACATCGGTCTCATCGGTGCGCTCTCCACCTACGCCAAGGTGAACGAGTACGGCTTCATCGAGACCCCGTACCGCGTGGTCAAGAACGGCCGCGTCACCAGCGAGGTCCGCTACATGCCGGCCGACGAAGAAGAGAAGTACGTGGTGGCTCAGGCCAACACGCCGGTCAATCCCGACGGCACCTTCAAGCAGGACAAGATCCTCGTTCGTCGCGCCCCGCAGGCCGCCAGCCTCGAACAGTTGAAGGGCATGCTCGAAGCCGAGAACTTCTTCGGTGCCACCACCGACATTCTTCTCGTCGAGCCCGACAAGGTCGACCTCATCGACGTGTCACCCAAGCAGATCGTGTCGGTGGCCACCGCGCTCATTCCGTTCCTCGAGCACGACGACGCCAACCGCGCGCTGATGGGCGCCAACATGCAGCGCCAGGCCGTTCCGTTGATCCGCACCGAGGCTCCGTACGTCGGAACCGGTATCGAGCGCAAGGTTGCGTCCGACGGCGCCGACCTCATCCTCGCCACCGACGACGGCGAAGTCACCGAAGTGTCGGGTTCACAGATCACCGTTCAGTACAAGAACGACGGTAAGCGCGTGTATCACCTCGCCAAGTTCCGCCGCTCGAACCACAACACCTGCGTCAATCAGTTGCCGCGCGTGGTCGAGGGTCAGAAGCTGAAGAAGGGTGATCTCATCGCCGACGGTCCGAGCACCGATCAGGGTGAACTCGCTCTCGGCAAGAACCTCCTCGTGGCCTTCATGCCGTGGGAGGGTTACAACTTCGAAGACGCGATCATCCTGTCCGATCGTCTCGTGCGCGACGACGTGCTCACGTCGATCCACATCCACGAGTACACGATCGACGCGCGTGACACGAAGCTCGGTCCGGAAGAAATCACCCGCGACATCCCCAACCTGTCCGACGACATCCTTCGCGATCTCGACGAGCGTGGTGTGATTCGCGTCGG
>VERK01000289.1 GCA_018882725.1 Actinomycetota bacterium
CGACCTTGCGCTTGCGCGCTTCACGGTCGGTCATGAGCCCTTGGCTGGTTGACAGGACGGCCACACCCAGACCACCGAGCACGCGCGGCACGGTGTTCGACTTGCGGTAGACCCGCAAGCCCGGTGTAGAGATGCGCTTGATGCCGGCGATGGTGCGACGGCGATCAGACGAGTACTTCATGGAGATGGAGAGGATCTGGCCCGGGCCCTTGGGATTGGGCGCGACCGAGAAGCCGGAGATGTAACCCTCCTGCTCCAGGATCTTGGCGAGCGCGACCTTCTGCTTGGAGGACGGCATCTTCACCTCATCGTGCATCGAAACGTTGGCGTTTCGGATGCGCGTGAGCATGTCGGCAATGGGATCAGTCAGCATCGGTACCTCACCAGCTCGACTTCGTCAGACCAGGGATCTCGCCAGCGTGCGCCATCTCGCGAAGGCACAGGCGGCAGAGTCCGAACTTGCGGTACACCGAACGAGCCCGGCCGCACTTGCGGCAACGGGTGTAAGCGCGCACCTTGAACTTCGGCTTGGCGGCTGACTTGTTGATCAACGACTTCTTGGCCATGTTGTTCGGACCTCTCGATTACTTCTTCTTGCCGGCCTGAGCCGGACCGCGACGCACGGACTTCTTCTTCTTCGGAATGGCTGCCGCCTCGGCTCCACGCTTGAACGGGAATCCGAACGCATCGAGCAGCGCCTTGCCATCGGCATCAGTCGTGGCGGAGGTGACGATGGTGATGTCCATGCCACGGGGCGCGTCGATCTTGTCGTAGTCGATTTCCGGGAACACCGTCTGGTCGGTGAGACCGAACGTGTAGTTGCCACGGCCGTCCCACGAGTTGGGGTTGAGACCACGGAAGTCGCGGATACGCGGGATGGCCACGGCCAGCAGACGATCGAAGAACTCCCACATGCGATCGCCGCGCAGCGTGACCTTGCAACCGATCGCCTGGTTCTCGCGGAGCTTGAAGTTGGCGATGGAATCACGCGACTTGGTGACCATGGGCTTTTGACCCGAGATCTTGGTGAGGTCGGCGACGGCACCCTCGAGCAGCGACGGCTGCTGAGTGGCCTTGCCAACTCCCATGTTGATCACGATCTTCTCGATGCGCGGCACCTGCATGGTGTTCGCCATACCGAGATCGGCCTTCAGCTGATCGCGAACGACCGACTGATACTTGGCCTTGAGGCGGGGCGCGGTTGACGTAGCCATCAGATCTCTTCTCCGGTGGACTTGGCGATGCGCACCTTGGTGCCGTCGGATGCGGTCTTGAATCCGACGCGAGTGGGCTTGCCGTTGTGAACGACCATGACGTTGGAGGCGTCGATGGGCATGTCGCGGTCGATGATGCCGCCCTGCTCGTTCGCCTTGCGGGGCTTCTGGTGCTTCTTGGCGACGTTCACGCCGTCGACGATCACCTGATTGGTGGTCGGCATGACGCGCGACACGACGCCTTCCTTGCCGCGGTCCTTGCCCGCGACAACGACGACGAAATCACCCTTACGGATCTTCATCTCACAACACCTCCGGGGCGAGCGACACGATGCGCATGAACTTCTTGTCGCGGAGTTCGCGACCGACTGGTCCGAAGATTCGCGTTCCGCGCGGCGTGAGGTCGTCCTTGATGACCACGGCGGCGTTCTCGTCGAAACGGATGTAGCTGCCGTCGGGACGGCGCTTCTCCTTCTTCACACGGACGACGACGCACTTGACGACCTCGCCCTTCTTGACTCCTGCACCGGGGATGGCGTCCTTGACGGTGGCCACGAAGATGTCGCCGATCGAGGCGTAACGGCGGCGAGTGCCACCGAGCACCTTGATGACGAGCACTTCCTTGGCACCGCTGTTGTCGGCTACCCGGAGGCGGCTTTCCTGCTGGATCATCGTGACTCCTGTTTCGATTCCTGGCCGGTCACTTGGCCCGCTCGACGATTTCGACGAGACGCCAGCGCTTGGTCTTCGACATGGGACGGGTTTCCATGACCCGAACCTTGTCGCCTTCGCGCGCGTCGTTGGTTTCGTCGTGCGCGTACAACTTCTTGGTACGCATGACGAACTTGTTGTACTTCGGGTGACGCACGCGCTCGACGACGGCGACCACGATGCTGCGGTCCATCTTCGAGGAGACCACGACTCCGTCGCGGACCTTGCGCACGTTGCGTTC
>VERK01000078.1 GCA_018882725.1 Actinomycetota bacterium
CACCTGCACCGCGGTTTCGATCACATGGAATCGGCCTCGCACGGTGGCATGGGCAACTTCCACTACGCGCGGTGGCTCATGCAGAACCACCCCGAGGCGATCGGCATGTACTACCGGGTGCTCGACATGACGCTGCAGGTGAACGCGAGTGGTGGTGGTGACACCGCCGGCCCGCAGGTTCACCACAACGCGATTCCGCGCGAGTGGTATCACACCGAGTGGGTGGCCGATCGCACCATCGCCTGGCTCGATTCGCTGAATGCGAACGATGACTGGTTCTGCTGGATGAGTTTCCCCGATCCGCATCATCCGTGGGATCCGCCGCAATCCGAACTGCATCGCGTGAATTGGCGCGATCTCGATCTGCCCGAGAACTATCCAGTCGATCGGGCCGAGCGCGAGGCGATTCTCGACGCCAAACCTCGTCACTGGCGGTTGTGGTACGAGGGCGAGTTCGTCTCGAACTACGAAGCACCAGCCAGTTGGGTTCCGAAGACACTCACCGACGACCAGGTGCGTGAGATCAACGCGCTCACACACATCGAGAACGAGCTCATCGACGAAGCCATCGCCCGCGTGCTGCGCACTGTTGCGGCGCGCGGTTGGGCCGACGACGTCGACATCGTCTTCACCACCGATCACGGTGAACTCCAGGGCGACTACGGCTTGTTGTTCAAGGGACCGCAGCACGTCGATTCACTCATGCGTCTCCCGCTCATCTGGCGTCCGGCTCCGTCGGCCGGGGTTGCGCCGTCCACCGTGAAGTCTCCGGTGGGCCTCGTCTCGCTCGCGTCCACGTTCGCGCACATCGCTGGTGTGCCCGAACCCTCGTACGTCGAATCGCATCGACTGCCCACCAGCGACGCCGAAGCCCCCGCTCTCGGTCACGAGCGCGTGCTCACCGAGTGGGATTCGGTGCTGTTCGGCAAGATCGTTCGTCTGCGCACCATCTGCCGTGACGGTTGGGTGGCCACCGCGTGCCTGCCCGGCACGGTGCACGACGGCACCGAAGGCGAGTTGTACGACTTGGCCAACGATCCGCTTCAGCGCGAGAACCTCTGGAGCGATCCGCGCGTGGAGGGGACGAAGAGCGACCTACTGGCCGACATGTGGGACTCGCTCCCCCGTACGTCCACACCGCGTCGCGAGTGCGACGCTCCCGTCTGATCGACCCGTTCAGTCGGCGCCGTCGAGGCGCACGATCGCTTCGTACAACTCGGGGCGACGGTCGCGGAACACTCCCCAACTGTGTCGCAATGCGGCCACGGCATCGAGATCGAACTCGGCCGTGATCACGGATTCGCTCGTGCGATCGGCTTCGACGACCACTTCACCCGTAGGTCCGGCGATGAACGACGTTCCGTAGAACGTGAGCGTGTGCTGTCGTCCGGTCTCGACACCCACGCGATTGGCCGCGACCACCGGCACCAAGTTGGCTCCGGCGTGACCCTGCATCACCCGTTGCCAGTGACGACTCGAGTCGTACGTCGGATCGTGGGGCTCGCTGCCGATCGCCGTCGGATACAGAATCACCTCGGCCCCGCGTAGCGCGAGCACGCGCGCGGCTTCCGGGAACCACTGATCCCAACAAATGGCGAGGCCGATGCGACCGACCTTGGTGTCCCACACGCGAAAGCCGGTGTCACCCGGATTGAAGTAGTACTTCTCCGAGTAGCCCGGACCATCGGGGATATGGCTCTTGCGATACACGCCGAGCACGGTGCCGTCGGCGTCGATGATCGCGACCGAATTGAAAGCGGCGTTGTTGGCGCGCTCGAAGAAGCTCACCGGCAACACCACACCGAGTTCGGCCGCGAGGCGTGAGAAGTGCGCGATGGTCGGGTGACCCTCGAGAGGCCGAGCCCGCCCCATGTGTTCGGCCAACTGGTCGGTGCAGAAGTAATGGCCCTCGAAAAGTTCGGGGATCTGAATCAGACGCGCACCGCGTGATGCGGCATCGCGAACGAGTCGTTCGGCGGTGGCGACGTTGGTGGCGATGTCGTCGGTCATCGCCATCTGCACGGCGGCGACGACGAGCGGACGCATCGGTCAGGCCGAAGCGAGAGCGCCCACGAGGCGCGCTGCGAACTCTTCGGTGTGCGCCGCCAACTTCGAGCGGTGCAGCGCCATTCCGCCGATCACGTCGGCGCCGAGTCGCTCGACCGCCCTGTCCATGGCGCCGAGTGTGCGACCGGGATTGAGCGCGAACGTGCAGAACGTGACGGCCTTCTTGCCACCGAGCGAGGGCAGCGCGTTGATGGCGCCGATCCCCCACGGGGCCTGGCCGATGACGAACGCACCGTGCACCCACGTGCCGACGAGCACGATGTCAGCGGCTTGGATGGATGCGTGATCGGGGCGACGCATGGGCGACAGACCAGTGATCGACCAGTTCTCCTGCTGCAAGTTGGCCGCAATCGATTCGGCGGCTCGCCACGTGTTGCCAGTGAGGCTTTCGACCAGAAGCGCTGCTTTCACGCCTCTCATTCTGCTCTCCCCACGCGCCACCAACCAAGGATCTGGTGAGGATTCTTCACCTGTACGGTGAAGAATCCTCACCAGATCACCGCCAGATCACCACTAGATCACCACTAGATCACCACTAGATCATCAACTGGTCAGAGTTTTTTGAGGGGGGCCCAGGCGAGAAGCAGGTGTTTCGTCCCCTTGCCGCCGAAGTTCACGACGGCTTCGGTCTTGTCGCCCGTGCCGGTGATGTCGATGATGATGCCTTCACCGAACGCCGAGTGCTCGACCCGATCACCGATACGCAGACCGAGCGTGTGCGAGTTGGTGGGTTCGATGGTGGCCGAGCCACGACCAGCAGCCAGTGCCTGATCGACGATGCGCTCGCGACGTTCGTGCGCGGCTTGGCGATCGTCGTCGTCGATGTCGAACGAACTGACGGCCCGACGCGAACCACCAAACGCATCGCGCGACGACCGATGCGTGGGAACATTGCCCTCGTTCTCCACGAGTTCGGCCGGGATTTCCTCGAGGAATCGCGACGGCGGGTTGTACTGCGTGGTGCCGAACTGCTGGCGCGACCAGGCGTGGCAGAGGAAGAGCTTCTCTTGCGCCCGGGTGATACCCACGTACGCGAGGCGGCGTTCTTCTTCGAGCTCGTCGGGGTCGGTGAGGGCGCGCACGTGCGGGAAGAGGCCCTCCTCAACGCCGACGATGAACACCACGGGGAACTCGAGACCCTTGGCCGAGTGGATGGTCATCAACACGACCTTGTCGTCGTCGTTGAGTTGATCGGTGTCGGCCACCAGCGCGACTTGTTCGAGGAACTCGTCGACGCGGGCAAACTCACGCGCCGAGCCCACCAGTTCGGCCAGGTTGTCGAGGCGCCCGTCGGATTCGACCGACGACTCGGCTTCGAGTTCGGCGAGATAACCCGACTTGTCGACCAAGAACTGCAGCAGATCACCCGGACCGCTTTCGTAGTGGCTGCCGGCCTCGTCGATGACAGCGAGGAACTCGGCGATCCCCTTGCGCGCGGCACCGGTGACTCCGGCCTCGACCGACTGGCGCAAGGCGTCGATGAACGGAACACCGAGTTGGGCGGCCAACGCGTCGATACGGGCGACCGAGGTGTCGCCGATACCGCGCTTGGGAACGTTGAGCACGCGCTTCACGTTCACTTCGTCGAGCGGGTTGTGCACCACACGGAGGTACGCGATGGCGTCCTTCACTTCACGGCGGTCGTAGAAACGCGTTCCGCCGAGCACTTTGTACGGAACGCCGAAACGCATGAGCGCTTCTTCGACCGCGCGGCTCTGCGGGTTGGTTCGATAGAACACCGCCATCGAACGCCAGGCCCGGCCGTTGTTGTGCAAGCGATCGATCGAGCGGGCGACGAAGTTGGCTTCGTCCCCCTCGTCGTCGGCGTGGAAGCGAACGATCTTGTCGCCGGCGCCGGCGTCGGTCCAGAGATCTTTCGGCTTGCGGGCCACGTTCTGTGCGATGACCGAGTTGGCGGCGTCGAGGATGTTCTGCGTGCTGCGGTAGTTCTGATTGAGGACGACCACCGACACATCAGGGAACGCGTCCTGGAACTGGAGGATGTTGCGGTAGTCGGCGCCACGGAACTTGTAGATCGACTGATCGGTGTCGCCCACCACACACACGTTGTGGTGCTGTGCGCCGAGCATGAGCACCATCTCGTTCTGCGCGACGTTCGTGTCCTGGAACTCGTCGACGAGGATGTACTTGAACTTGCGCTGGTACTCGGCCAACACGTCGGGGTGGTTGCGCAGCAGGACCACGGTGTTCACGAGCAGATCGTCGAAGTCCATCGCCCCGGCCTTCAGGAGGCGGTTCTGGTATTCGGCGTAGATATCGGCGTGCTTGCGGTCGATCATGCTGCCGGCCCGCTCGGCCGCCTGGGCCGGCGAGAGCAGTTCGTTCTTCCAGTTGGAGATGGCGGCATGCACGCCACGCGGCGTGAAGCGCTTCTGGTCGAAACCCATGTCGCGGATCACGTAACCCGTGAGCCGCTGAGCATCGGCCTGGTCGTAGATGCTGAAGTTCTTGGGGTACCCGATGCGCTCGGCATGGACGCGCAGCATGCGGACGCACGCCGAGTGGAAGGTGGAGATCCACATCGAGTTGGCGATCGGACCGACGAGGGCTTCGATGCGGTGCTTCATCTCGCCGGCGGCCTTGTTGGTGAAGGTGATGGCGAGGATGGCCGAGGGGTGAACGCCGTGCTGCTCGATGAGGTGAGCGATGCGGTTGGTGAGCACACGGGTCTTGCCCGAACCGGCACCGGCCACCACGAGGAGAGGACCGTCGACGTGCTCGACCGCATCCCTCTGCATCGGGTTGAGTGCGGGACTGTGCGGCGATTGATCGGTCATGGTGGTGGGTCCGGAACACGCCATGTTAGGGAGTGGGTGTGCCGCAGAAGCGGCTCGGGCCGGACCGCTGGCCTCGCAGCCAACGATCCGGCCCGGCGGGCGGAAACCGTGTGAATTCAGATGTGATCAGTTGCCAGTGGGTGCGCTCGGCTCGGTGGGCCGAACACCATTCACCATGTCGGTGATGCGCTGACGCAAGTTCGCCTGTGCATCGGCCACCAACGCGTCGATCACGCTGTTGACCGACACACCGTTGGCCTGGGCCACCTGAGCGATCGTCTGGCCGCTCTGCAGAGCGGTCTTCAACTGATCGGTCGTGATACCGATCACTTCGGCGGCCTTGGCGAGTCCTTCGGCGCGCGGGCCACGCTGATGGTCACCGTGATCGCCACGTCCGCCGGCACCCTCGGCCGGACGAGCGGCTTCGAGCGCTGCTGCCACCGCATCGGCCTTGGCCTGCGTGATGGTTCCGGCGGTCACGAGGGCCGACAACTTGGCCTGCGGGCCACGCGGTGCGCCTTCGGCCGGACGGGTGGTCGGACGAGTCGTGAGTGCGGTGATGATCGCGGTGCGATCGGCCGAGGTGATGGTGCCGGCGTCGACGAGCGGCTGAAGCACGGTGTTCAACTTCGCGGTGATCTCGGCCACGTGGTCGGCACGGTTGCCGTGATGCTGCGGTGTGATGGTGCCCGCCTCGCCACTGGTGTCATCCGTTGTGACGATCATCGTGCGGCTCGGCGACGCACCAGCGCCACCGGGAATGTTGAGAACGAAACCGGCACCGGCTCCGGCGAGGAGTCCGGCGGTCACGCCCGCTACTGCCCACTTCTTCTGCTTCATGTCATCTCCTGTTCGTCGGGCGTTGCCGCCTTGGGTTTGTGATCCCGATCGGCGGGGGGTTCCGATCGGGACGTGTTCAGAATGCGGCACCCAGGTGAGAAGGAAACCGGGTGAGGGTGAGAACCAGGTGAGAACATCCGTCCCGATCTGGGTCATCCACCAAGCGGCAACGTGAAGCCCACTTCGGCACCACTGCCCACTCGGTTGCGCGCGAAGGCTTTGCCACCGTGCGTTTCGGCGACGTCGGCCACAATCGATAGGCCGAGCCCCGAACCCGGGAGAGTTCGCGCATTGACCGCGCGATGGAACCGCTCGAACACCTTCGACTGTTCGTCCTCGGGGATTCCTGGCCCGCGATCGCTCACCACCACGGTGCCCCGCGTGATGTCGACGGCGATTTCACCACCACTGGTGTCGAACTTGAGGGCGTTGTCGAGCAAGTTCGACACCGCGCGCTCGAACATGTGACGGCGTACGACGCAGATGGAGTCGTCGGCGGTGAATGCGATCGGTCGACCGCTACGGCGGCGCGCGCGATCGACGAGCGGTGCAACCGAGTCGGACAGCCGAACCGGTTCGGGCGACTCATCGGCGTGACGATCGGCCGCGAGCGCCACCACCTCCTCCACCAGACTCTCGAGGTCGGAAACGTCGCGATCGATATCGGACAAGATCTGCTGCCTTGTCGAATCATCGAGATCGCCATGTTTGCGAATCACGTCGAGGTTGGTGCGCAGACTGGTGAGCGGCGTGCGCAGTTCGTGACCGGCGTCCTCCACCAGCCGCTGCTGCTGTTCGCGCGACTGCGACAACGCACCGAGCATGTCGCGGAAGGTTCGACCCAGGCGACCCGCTTCGTCACGTCCGCTCACCGGCGCTTCCACATCGAGACGGCCGGTGGATGCCACGGTTTCGACCGCCTGCGAGAGACGACGCAACCGTGACGTGACACCGAGTGCGATCAGCCAGCCGATCACCGCGGCGATCACGACGATCGAGAGTGTGGTGATGGCGAGGCGCCGACGAAGATCGGCAAGAACGTTGTTGGTTTCGGTGAGGTCGCGACCGAACTGGACCACCCCCACCGACACCGCCACGCTGCGCACGCGATAGTCGACCCCCTCGGCGGTCTGCACGGTGTCGAACCCGGGTACGACTTGTCCGCGCGAATCGACACGCGGCGAGGTGATGGGCAGTGTCACACCATCGGTAGCCGCCAGTACCTTGCCCTGTGAGTCGAGCACTTGCACCACGAACAACTCGACGCCGAGAGGACGTTCGGGAACGTCGATCACGGCCCGGCCGCGCCCTAGATCGGGGCGCCGCAAGAAGCGTTCGGTCGCGGTCACGAGCGAGCGGTCGACCTCGTCGTTGAGGCGCGAGTCGGTGGTGCGATATGTCAGGACGCTCGATGTGCCGACACCGATCGTGACCACCACGGCCAACAGCAACGCAATCTTCCAGCGGAGGCTCATCAGTTGACTCGCGCCGTGTAGCCGATACCGCGCACGGTGTGAATGAGTGGCTTCTCACCAGCGACGTCAACTTTGCGGCGGATGTATCCGATGTACACCGCGAGATTCTTCGAGTCGGGTCCGAAGTCGTAGCCCCAGATGCGGTCGTAGATGGTGGAGTGCTCGAGGACGATTCCCGAATTGGTCACGAGTAGCTCGAGCAGATCGAACTCGGTCTTCGACATCTCGATCTCGTTGTCGGAGCGCCACACTCGCCGCGCCGCCGAATCGATCCGCAACGTGTCGAGAGAGAGAACCTCCGACGGGGAATCGTCGTCGGGCAACGTGCGGCGAAGCAGGGCTCGCAACCGCGCCAACAACTCTTCGAGCGCGAAGGGCTTGGGCAGATAGTCGTCGGCACCGGCGTCGAGTCCAGCCACGCGATCACTCGTCTCGGTACGCGCCGTGAGCATCAGTACCGGCACTCGATTCTTTTCAGCGCGCAGCACGCGACAGACGGTGAGGCCATCGATCGCCGGCATCATCACGTCGAGCACCACGACATCGGGTCGCTCGGTCTTCATGAGGTCGAGCGCCTTGGCCCCATCGTTGGCGGCCACGACCGAGTAGCCCTCGAGGGTGAGGGCACGCACCAGCGATTCGCGTACCGACTTGTCATCGTCGGCCACCAGGATGCGCGCAGTCGACTGATTCACGCTCTCAGTCTGCCCCTCGCGGGTAAGAAGTCGTTGAGAATGCCGAGTCAGTAGCGTGACGCGAGTGCCTACGGCCCTGCGCGCTCCCCTTCACCTGATCGGTGTCATGGCCTTGGCCGTGGTGGTGGGAGCCGTGTCGGGTCTGGGCTCGTGGGCCCTCTTCGAAGCGCTCGACGCCGCGACATCCACTCGACTCGAAACCCCGTGGCTCGTGTGGCTGCTCCCGATGGCGGCTTTTGCTCTCGGAGCCGCGTACCACTACTACGGTGCCGAAGCGAACAAGGGAACCTCGCTCGTGATCACCGAGTCGCTCGCACCACCCGACGCAACCCCCGAACGCGCCCCACACGTGCCCGCGCGCATGGCGCCGATGATTTTCGGCGCCACGTACATCGCTCAACTCACGGGTGCGTCGGTGGGTCGCGAAGGCGCCGCACTGCAGATAGCCGGTTCGGCGGTATCGACTCTGCTGAAGCCATTCCGTCTGCCGGCCCACGAACTGCGACTCATGCTCATCGCCGCCATGGCCGGCGCGTTCGGCGGAGCGTTCGGTGTTCCCGTTGCCGGCGCGATCTTCGCCCTCGAGGTTCAGCGCGCTGGTCGCATTCGTTACGAAGCACTCGCCCCGGCTCTGGCCGCCTCGGTGACGGCCGACTACGTGGTGGAAGGTCTCGGTCGATCGACTCCGATGGTGAGTCTGCCCGTCGATCTCGACGTGTCGATCGTGCTGAAACTCGCACTCGTCGGCGTGGTAGCCGGATTGGCGGCGCGCGTGTTCATCACCTCGTTGCACGCGATCAAGAGCGCGTCGCGTCGACTCGTGGCCTGGGCCCCGGCGCGGCCTGTGATCGGTGCCGTAGCGACCCTCGCACTCATGGGACTCTTCGGCCGCGATTATCTCGGCCTGTCGCTTCCTCTCGTGGACAGCGCGCTCGCCGGGGTTGCCGCCGATTGGTGGGAACCCGTGCTCAAGATCGCGTTCACCGTGGTGGCTCTCGGTTCGGGAATTCCCGGTGGCGAGGTAACGCCGCTGTTCGTGGTGGGTGCCACTCTCGGCTCCACTCTCGCCGATCCGTTGTCGCTCGATCCGCGCTTGGCCGCGGCCGCCACTCTGGCCGCCGTGTTCGGTGCGGCGTCCAACACGCCGATCGCCTGCGCGATTCTGGCCGTCGAACTGTTCGGTGGCGGACTCGCGGTTCCGGCCGCCGTGGTGTGCATCGTCGCGTACGCAGTGTCGCCGGAGCGTGGCATCTACGACGGACAACGAGTGGGCGCTACGAAAGACCTCCGGGCCAGCGCACCACCACGACCTCGCTCATGAACGCCGGCGGATGATCGCGGATCCAGTCCTCGATTTCCGGCAAGCGAGCCTCGGGTAAGCACAAACGCCGGCGCGCTGATTGCGCGAGCAATGCCGGATCGTCGGCGTGGCGACTCATCGGCGGACGCGGGACTTCCACCACCTCGGGTTCGATACCCAGCGCACGCACCACGGC
>VERK01000290.1 GCA_018882725.1 Actinomycetota bacterium
GGTCGTACGTGTACGACGCGGCCGGAAACGAGATCGCGGCCTACGAACTCGAGAACATCCAGCCGGTGTCGATCGATCAAGTTCCCGACTTCGTGATCGGGGCCGTGCTCGCGGTGGAAGATCGCGAGTTCTATCGACACGACGGGGTGAACGTGCGCGGTCTGTTCCGAGCGTCGTTGTCGAACTTCGAAGGCGGGGCCCGTCAGGGTGCATCAACGATCACACAGCAGGTCGTGAAGGTCGACTACTTGGCCGGCCTCGAGCGCGACGGCCGTTACAAGCTCATGCAGATCTTGTACGCGCGCCGACTCGAGAAGGAGCTCACCAAGGATCAGATCCTCGAGCGGTATCTCAACACCATTTTCTTCGGCAACAACGCCTACGGAATCCAGGCGGCATCCGAGGTGTACTTCGGTAAGAACGTCGAACAGCTGACCTTGACCGACGGTGTGTTCTTGGCCGGACTCATCCAGGCGCCGTCGAGTTACGACCCGATTCGTCGGCCCGAGCCCAGTCGCCGGCGATTCGTCGAAGTTCTCGGCGCCGCGGTCGACGAAGAGTTGATGACGCGTGAGGAAGCCGACGCGATCGTCGAATGTCTCGAACCTCGTGAGGCGCCCACGCCGGCTGAGCAGGCGGCTCTCGACGAGCGGTGCGCCGGGAGTTGGCAGATCCCCGAACTCGTGCAGGCGATCCCCGAGAAGAAGATCACGCGAACTCACTTCAGCGAGGAAGTGCGTTCGTATCTCCTGAATCGGTCCGACATCCTCGGCGACACGTACGAAGAGCGCTACTACCGGTTGTTCCGCGGTGGCTTGAAGATCTACACCACTCTCGATCCGAAGGTTCAGGCCGCGGCCGAGTCGGCCAAGCTCACACAGTTGCCGGCCAACTCGGCTGGCATCGAAGCGTCGGTGGTGACTCTCGACTCGAAGACCGGCGCGGTGCGGGCGATGGTGGGCGGTCGGCCGTTCCAGGCCGGGCGCAACGAAGTGAATCTCGCTTTGTCGACGCGTCAGACCGGGTCGAGCATCAAGATCTTCATCCTCGCCGCAGCCGTCCAGGCCGGTGCGCAGAGCGACGACCTGATCGATGGTCGTCGGCCGTGCGTTCTGCCCAACCCGGACGACCCGAATCAACCGTTCGTGATCACCGAGGGCGTGAGTCGCGACGTGAGTCCGCTCGACGAGATGACCTGGTTCTCGATCAACTGTGCCTACAGCCGCCTCGCCCAGATGGTCGGCCTCGATCGTGTCGTCGACACCACCTATCGGATGGCCCGTAGCCAGTACCTGTACGCGGGCCAGAGCGTTGTCGAGCGGTCGCCACTCTTCCCGTACGCGAGTTTCGGCACCGGAGCCAACGAGATGAGCGCTCTTGACATGGCGTCGGGCGCGCAGACTCTCGCCAACGACGGACTGCACTCCGAGCCGTACTTCATCGAGCGCGTGGAAGGACCCAACGGTCTGCTCTACGAGCACGAGGGCACCACTACACGTGTGCTCACCGAAGACGCGGCCCGGCGCACCACGAGCATTCTCGAGGGCGTGCTACGTAGTGGCACCGCAAGGCGCTCGGCATTGGAGGGTCGTGTGGCGGCCGGCAAGACCGGAACCCAGGACAACAACACGAATGCTTGGTTCGTTGGTTACACGCCCGAGTTGACCACTGCGGTGTGGGTGGGTCACCCCGATCTGTATCTGCCGATGGAGAACATCCCCGAGTTCGTGGCCGCGGGAGTTCCGCGTGTGCAGGGCGGAACCTTCCCGGCCGCCATCTGGAAAGCGACGATGGACGCGGCGTTGGCCGGCGTTCCGCCGACGACGTTCTTCGCCCCGTTGCCCAACATCCGACCGGCCATGCGTTTGTTCTTGCCTGGCGTCGAGTGTCCGGTCGCGGTCACGACCGCGCCACCTTCCACGGTGAGTGAGGGCACCGCTGCGAATCCGGGCGATCCGAGTGCAGTGCCGTCCAGCACCACGAGCACTTCGACCACGAGCACCTCGACGACCACGACCACGTCGACGACGATCCCGGGTCAGGTCGTGTTCGACTTCGCCACCACGATCCCGCGTGGTCAGACCGATCCGACCTGGCCGGTTCCCACCATCGATCCACGAC
>VERK01000079.1 GCA_018882725.1 Actinomycetota bacterium
CGAAGCGCTCGACGACGGTGACTTCACTGTTGCGGCCGGCTTCCACCACCACGCGCGGGAAGAACGCCTTGCCATCGTCGCTCAGTTGGTGCGTGATCACGACGGGCTCGGACACGACTTTGTTGGCCGCCACCGACACCACGATCACGTCCATGTGCGCGAGATTCAAGGCGGCGAACAGTTCGAGATCGTCGACGTTCGACGGGAACAGACGGGTGAAGGCGCTGTCGGCACTGGCGGCCGAGGTGGCCACGCGGGTGATCACGGCATCGGCACCGCCACCGGTGACGGTGCTCGGCGTATCGACCGGCGCAAAACGAGCCAGGTCGAGTTCGTCGATGCGGCTGTAACGCCAATGCTCGAGATCGGTGGTGGGAAAAGGTGCCGCAGCGACCCGGGCCAGGGCCGACGAGCGAACGTCGGGCCACGAGGCACCAGAACTGCGCACCATGTCGGGGGTCAACACGGGCACGGCCGAAATTCTACTACCGGGATAGTGGAAATTGCCCGGGCGGAGGAGCCGTCAGTCCTTGGGCTTGCGCTTGAACACGCGCTTCCAACGCGGCTGGGCGTCGTACTCGGCCTGAGCCGCCACATCGGCCATCACCTGCGCGCCGATCGCGTTCACGATGTCTTCGGCCTGATCGAGCACCGCCGCGGCCGAGCCGTCGTCGAGTCCGGGTGGCTCGTGCGGCGTGGACGGCGTGACGAGCGAGCCGTAACTCCAACCGGCATCGGGACGTCGGTCGTACCCCGAACAGTTGTCGGGACAACGCCACGGTGCATCGGGCGCGAGATCGAGATTGCACTTCCGCACCGTGTCACCGTTGGGATAGGTGCGACTCTCGAAGTGCTTGCACTCCTGACGCATCGGCATGCGAGGCCCTCAATTCAAAACCAAAGAATCGCTGACCAAGGTATGACCGCGCCGAACTACGAAAATGTCCTTCCCGGTCGATTCAACGTATTCGAGCGCCTCTGAAACGCTCAACGAGTCGAAGTTGTCCCCGATCAGCAAATAGCCAGCCTCGAGTTCCTCAAGAATACGACGCCTCTCGTCGCGGCTATACAGGCCTCCTAGCTCAAGAAGACCGGATCGGATCTTGTGGACATTTCGCATCAAGTCGGAAACGACCTTGATTTCGTAGCCCTCAATGTCGACCTTGAGAAACGACACCTCCAAGATTGCAAGCTCAGACAACAGACTGGAAAACGTAAGACCTTTGACGGTCGCCACCGCGCGTGGGGTCAACGGGGTCTTTTCGTCCACAATTCGGTCCTGAGAACCATTTTCCACTTCAAAAGAAAACATGTCGTCACGTTCCGTGACTGCATAGTTCACAACCTCAATCATCTGAGTTGACCACGGCTGATACTCCAGGTTCTCACGAAGAATCGTGATGTTCACCGGGCTTGGTTCAACCGCGATCACTCGTGCAGCGGGGAACCTACGGGAAAGGGACATCGAGATCTCACCAAAATTTGCACCGACATCCACGATGCAACTCGGGTCAATTCCAAAGTGCTCAAGGAATTCGATTATGCCCTGACCCTCATTAGTGCTGAGGCCGTCCCTTGAAGCCTTCCAGTAGCGATCCGTTGCCTCTACTGACAACAACACACCACCAGCATCGACCTCGACTCTCCCACTTGGATGGAAGATAACTCTTGAACCAAACCCAAGGCTGCGGACTACTCGCGCAAACCGTCTCGAGGCTCGCCGAAGCTTGAAAGCGCGCACATACCCGCGTCGGGCGACTTCATCCTGTGACCTAGCTGCCAATACAGCACGCCAAAGTCGCGAACCACAGCATTCGGCAACAAAACGCGAAGTTTGTCTACCGCGAATCTCTGCAGTTTTTGTTCGAACTTGTTCACCATCTAATGATAACAGTCGATAGCGCGGTCCAATTGAATGGCAGGCTCTTCTCTCTCACCAGATTCTCAGTTCAGCCGACTGAGCCTTCCATTTGGAGTTCGATGAGGCGGCTCCATTCGACGGCGTACTCCATGGGCAACGTGCGCGTGACGGGCTCGATGAATCCATTCACGACCATGCTCATGGCCTGCTCTTGCGACAGACCGCGACTCTGCAAGTAGAAGAGCTGCTCGTCGGCGATCTTCGACACCGTGGCCTCGTGGCCGATCTGCGCATCCTTCTCACCCACTTCCATGTACGGAAGCGTGCGGCTCTCGCTCGTCTCGTCGAGGATGAGCGCGTCGCACTGCACGTGGCTCTTGCAGCCGTACGCACCTTCGTCAACACGAACGAGTCCGCGATACGTGGTGATTCCGCCGTCCTTGCTGATGGATTTCGACACGATCTTCGACGTGGTTTCGGGCGCCGCGTGCACCATCTTCGCGCCGGCGTCCTGGTGCTGACCCGCGCCGGCATACGCCACCGACAGCACTTCGCCCGTGGCCTTGGGGCCCACGAGGTACACGCTCGGATACTTCATGGTGAGCTTGGAGCCGATGTTGCCGTCGATCCACTCCATGTGGCCCTCGGCCTCCACGCGCGCGCGCTTGGTGACGAGGTTGTATACGTTGGGCGACCAGTTCTGAATGGTGGTGTAGGTGACGCGCGCACTCGGCTTCACGACGATTTCCACCACGGCCGAATGCAGCGAATCGCTCGTGTACACCGGAGCCGAGCAGCCCTCGATGTAGTGCACCTTCGAACCCTCGTCGGCGATGATGAGCGTGCGCTCGAACTGGCCGGCGTTCTCGGAGTTGATGCGGAAGTACGCCTGCAGCGGCATCTCGCACTCGACTCCGGGCGGCACATAGATGAACGAGCCACCCGACCACACCGCACTGTTGAGCGCGGAGAACTTGTTGTCTCCGGGCGGAATGACCGTGCCGAAGTACTGCTTCACGAGTTCGGGGTACTCGCGCAACGCGGTGTCCATGTCGCAGAAGAGAATCCCCTGCGCCTCGAGATCTTCACGGTTGCGGTGGAAGACGACTTCCGAGTTGTGAACGATGAAACCCTCGGCGACGAAGTTGTGATGTCCGGCCACCTCGATGTCGTAGGTGGTCTCGACACCGACGCTCTCGATCGATTCGATCTTGACGAATCGAAGCGATTCGGAAGTATGACTCCGGAACGTGGTTCCTTTCGCCGAGGTGTTGGAGTGCGCATACTTGCGGGCTCCCAGACGCTCGGCCTTCTTCGGCGACCGCAAGGGCAACTGGTCGAAGTCGCCTGATAGATGGAGTCGGTACCCGGTCACCGTGCGATCGGCATCGACTGGATGCGGAGATTCGAACGACGTCACGGCGCTCACACCGATAGAGCAAAGCTGCGCGAGATCTCGGAGGTCGTCGAGAAGATCGGGATTGGCCGACGTGATGACCGGATTCCTGGCCGACCGATGCGCGCGCACCGTGCCGTCAGCGTCGATGAAACCAGCGAGGAAGGCCAGTCGTTGATTCGAGGGCAGGCCACCCACCCACTCGGGCACGCGCTTGGTGAGCGAGCGTCCGCCGAGGCCGTTCGCCTGCAGGAACTCAGCCAATCGAGCCGTTCCGAGCGCGGTCAATCGGTAGCCATCAGCGGCCAAACGAAACTCGAGACCAAACTGCTCGCGAGCGACACGGATGATTTCGTCGACAAGTCCGGTGTCAGAAGCGTCGACGGCGATCTGAGCGGTCGTGTATCCGTCGCTGTTCTTGAAGTAACCGTCACCAAGCCACAAGCCGGCGAACCAGGCGAGGTCGGGGTTGGTGAAACCCAATGATGTGTGGGCTCCGCGCTGCCCAAGGGCGTCGATTCGGCCGAACTCGGGCAAGCGTCCGGGGACTGCGACCAGATCACCAATGCGAAGATCTTCGACCGCGACCCACTCCGTGCGATAGCGCGCCTTGCGGCGGCCCTCCTCCCGGTGATCTCGGAGCACGAGGAACGGGTGATTGGCTGAGGCGCCGATACAACGCGAGCCGGCACGAATTTCGAAGACTTCTTTCTCCCCCGATTCGCCACCGCCGACCACACGAGCGACCTCGAGGTCGCGACTGTCCTCGTTGAGAGCGAAGACCTCGTCGCCAGCCTGCAGTTCCTTGATGAGGCGCATTCCCTTGGTCGTCCAAACCTTGGTCGATCCGCGGAGGCACTCATACTGCGCGGTCACGCCAGCGAGGTACTTGCGCTCGGCCTCGGGAATGCCGAGCTTCTCGTACGTGGCCTTCATCTGCTCGGGCAGGTCGTCCCACTCGTCGACCTGAGCGGTGGCCGGGCGCAGGTAATAGAAGATGTCCTGGAAGTCGATGTCGGGCATGTTCTCGGCGAACCACGGGGCCATCGGCTTCTTGTCGAACAGGCGCAGACTGCGCAGACGGAACTGCGTCATCCAACGGGGCTCGCCCTTCCACCACGAGATCTGATCGACCACGCGATCGCTCAGGCCCTTCTCGGGCGTGAACGCGTACTCGACGTCGTCGCTCCAGCCGAGCGAGTACTTGCTGAGATCCAGGTCGAACGAGGTCATTCAGGGTCTCCTAGGAGGGTTCGGACGCCCCGGTCACCCGGGGAATTTCCACTACGGCCATAGTAACAATTCGACTGGCCGAGTCCACCGGCAGGTCAGGAGGCTTTGGCCACCGAGGCCGGGGTCATCTCGATGAAGATGCACTCACCGGGGCAGGCCTCGGCCGCATCGACCACCGATTGGTAGTGCTTCAGCGGCACCCAGGCCAGGCTGCCCGCCCCACCCGGGTCGTTCAGGGCCTGGCCCTGCTCGGCCACGTAGGCGATGCCGTCCTCCAACTGCACGAACACGTCGGGGCAGTGGTCGAGGCACAGGCCATCGCCCGTGCACAAGTCCTGATCGATCCACACCCGCATGCGCGAGACGCTAATGGTGACCAGGTTGTTCGCGGCGAGGCGAGCGGCGTTCGATCGGACACATACCCTGGCGACGATGTCGACGACTCCCCCGGCACCGATCGGCTCCGCTCCGGTCGCGCCCATCAAGCCCACTCGCCTCTCGCGCCCCACCGGTGACGTCGACGATCCGTACTACTGGCTCGCCGATCGCGACGACGCCGACACCATCGCCTACCTCGAAGCCGAGAACGCGCACGGCAACGCGTGGTTCGCGCCGCACGAGCAGCTGATCGAGACGATCTTCGGCGAGATCAAGTCGCGCATTCAGGAGACCGACCAAAGCGTGCCCACGCTCAAGGACGGCTGGTGGTACGTATCGCGCACCGAGGAAGGTTCGCAGTACCCCATTCACTGCCGCGGTCGTTCGCGTGAGACCGCGACGGAGACCGTGATCCTCGACGAGAACACCGAGGCCAGTGCTCACGAGTACTTCTCGCTCGGCGCATTCGACGTGAGCCCCAACGCATCGATCCTCGCGTGGTCGCTCGATGTCGATGGCAGCGAGCACTTCACGATGCACGTGCGCGATCTCGGCTCAGGCACCGATCTGGCTGATGAGATCCGCGATACGTCGTGGGCAGGCACGGCGTGGAGCGCCGATTCGCAGTACTTGTTCTACGTCACGTACGACGAGCAAGAGCGGCCATCCACGGTATGGCGCCACCACCTCGGCACCGCACAGTCCGACGACGTGCTGATCTTTCACGAGGCCGACGAGCGGTTCTATGTCGGCATCGACCTCACGCGCAACGGCGAGTGGATCGTCATCGATTCGGACTCGAAGACATCGAGCGAGTCGTGGTTGATCTCGGCGCGTTCGCCACTCGACGCACCGAGAGTCGTTCGCCCGCGCACCGAGAACCTCGAGTATCACCTCGATCATTGGGGTGATCGATTCGTCGTTCTCACCAATCTCGACGCGGTCGACTTCAGAGTGATGACTGCGCCGACCGATGCACCCGATCAATGGACCGAGTTCATCCCTCACAGCGCGGGCAATCGCATCACGCGAGTCGATCCGTTCGTATCGCACCTCGTGGTTCACGAATGGGTCGCCGCGCAGCCGCGCTTGCGCATCGTGCGGCGCGACGGTTCGTCAGCGACGATCGATCTGGGCGAATCGCCCCACGACGTCGAACTCGACGCGAACCCGGAGTGGAACACCGAGTGGGTGCGCTTCGCCACCGAGAGCCTGGTGTCTCCCTCGACAGTCTGGGAGCACAACGTGAACACTCACGAACGCGTGATGCTCAAGCGTGCTCCCACGCCCAACGTCGATCTCGCGCGCTATGAGAGCACTCGTCACTGGGCCACGACCGCCGACGGAACGCTCGTGCCATACGACGTGGTTCGCCTGGCGAGTTCTGGTGTGGTCGGCCCGGCCGTCGTGTACGCCTACGGCTCGTACGAAGTGTCGATGCCACCGTGGTTCTCGGTGGCCCGGTTGTCGCTGGTCGATCGCGGCTGGACGTGGATCCTCGCGCATCCGCGCGGTGGCGGCGAGATGGGTCGCCAGTGGTACCTCGACGGCAAGTTGCTGAACAAGCGCAACACCTTCGACGACACCAACGCCGTGGCTGACGATGCGGTTCGACGTGGCCTGGTCGACGGTTCGCGGCTGGCTGTTCGCGGCGGAAGCGCCGGCGGGCTGCTCGTGGGCGCGTGCATCAACCTGCGGCCCGAGTTGTGGTCGGCCGCCGTGGCCGAGGTTCCCTTCGTCGACGTGGTCACCACGATGAGTGATCCGTCGTTGCCGCTCACTGTCACCGAGTGGGAAGAGTGGGGCGACCCGCGTGGCGAACCATTCGCGTCGTACATGCTCACCTACTCGCCGTACGACAACGCGACCGCGCGCTCGTACCCCGCGTTGTTCGTGACGGCCGGTCTCAACGATCCGCGTGTGGCGTACCACGAGCCCGCCAAGTGGGTCGCGCGCATTCGCGCCGTGCGCACCAACGATGCGCCACTCGTGTTGCGCACCGAGATGGGAGCGGGCCACGGAGGTGCGAGTGGTCGCTACGACCGTTGGCGAGACGAGGCGCGCGTGTGCGCCTTCTTGCAGATCGTTCTAGGCGACTGACGCCACGAGCACCAGAACGGCAAGTGCTTCGAGCACGCCGTTACGCACCAGGTGGCCCGGGCCGAGCGGCTTGGCGCTCCACGCCCCGAAACACGCGCACACCGGCCGACGACCTCGGGCCAGATTGAACGCGAGCAGTAAGGAGAAGCTCCCGAGCAACACGAGCGCGGCGATCGACACCGCGGTGGCCGCAATCTGCACGATGAGGAGAGCGCCGAGAGCAAGTTCGACCCACGGGACGAGTGGCAGAACGATGCGGGGTGCGCCGAGCGCTTTGCCTTGCTCTTCCCACGCGCGACCGGTGCGGAGTTTCGAGAACGCGGCCGCGCACATGGTGGCGCCGAGGATCACCGAGGCGACGAGGCCAACGGCATCCATCGTCAGGCCGGCGGCATGTCGATCTTGGCGACCTTGCCCCGGAAGAAGATCATCGCGTTGTCGACGGAATCCGCGTGCTCCATTGCGTTCACACGGCCGACCACGAAGAGGTGATCACCGGCGTCGTGCACGGTGTCGACCGAGCAGTCGATCCAACCGATCGCACCGGGGAGGATCGGCGAACCCGACGGCGCGGGCTTCCAGTCGACGCCGCCGAACTTGTGCACCTCGCCTTCGGCCGGCTCCTTGGCGAAACGCCAGCAGAGTTCGTCCTGTCCGGCACCGAGGATGTTCGCGCAGAAGCTTCCGCCGGCGGCGATGCGGGGCCACGAACGTGATGACTTGCCCGGGAGGAATCCGACCAACGGAGGATCGAGCGATACCGAGACGAACGATCCGATGGTGATGCCGAGCGGCACGCCATCGGGGTCGAGGCCGGTCACCACGGTGACGCCGGTGGGGAAATGTCCGAGGACGTTTCGGAAGTGGCGAGGATCGATCGACGCTTCGGTCACGCAGTCACCCTAGACCAGCAGTGTTTTGGTGCCAGCGGTGTTCTGGTGAGGATTCTTCACCCCTGGGGTGAAGAATCCTCACCAGAACACCAGGGCGTGTGAGTTTGGGTGTGGGGGGGTCAGACGGTGACAGTGAGGCCTTCGTGGGCCGCGAACACCGCGACACCGCGCTTGTCGCCCTCGCACGTGGCCGCCTCGAGCAACTGGTCGACCTCGTCGTCACAGCGCGCCGGGTCGTGGTGGAACAACGCCAGCGTCTTCACACCGCACTCGGCCGCCACCCACAACGCGTAGTCCACCGTGCAGTGACCCCAGTTGTTCTTCTTCACGAACTCGTGCGGCGTGTACTGCGCATCGTGAATGAGCAGATCGGCGCCTTCGCACAATTCACGCGCACCATCGGTGAGGCCCATCGAACCGTCGAGCGGCATCTGATGATCCGACAAGTACACGACCGACCGGCCACCCCACGTGACTCGGAAACCGAGGGTGTTGCCGATGTGCGGAACCAGGCGGCTGCGCACCTCGTATCCACCCACCATGAAGTCGTCGTCAGCGACGTCGTGGAAGTTGAACGTGCCCGGCAGTTCGCGTAACGAGATCGGGAACATGGGCGGGCGAATGATCGCGTCGAACACTTCGGCCACGGTGCGTCCGTCGTCTTGACTGGGCGCGTAGATGTCGAAGTGCGCACCGTCACGCAACGTGGGCACGAAGAACGGCAGACCTTGGATGTGATCCCAGTGCATGTGCGTCAGCAAGCACGCACCGCGGAACGGAGACGGAACACCGGCCTGACCACACGAGTCCCGCAAGCCAGTACCGAGATCGAACACGAGCGGATCTTCACCGGGTGCGTCGAGACCTACGCACGACGTGTTTCCGCCGTAGCGCCGTGTGTCATCGCCATGGCATGGAGTCGATCCACGCACGCCATAGAACGTGACCTGAAGGCCCTGCTTCCCCCCGATGGACTGAACGCTAAATCAGTGGACCCTCACTTGTGAACTGGCGAGTCCGGTGACCTTCGTCGCAGGACGGGTGGGCTCGGCCACGCGACGGGAAGTACGGTTCGCCCATGAGCCACGGGGGAATCACTCAGCACAGCGCGTCGGTCAACGGCTTCGACCTGTCGTACCTGGCAGCCGGCCTCGACAACGGCGGCCCGCTCGCCGTGTGCGTGCACGGCTTCCCCGATTCGGCCCACACCTGGCGCCACCTTCTCCCCCGTCTCGCCGACGCTGGTTACCGAGCGGTAGCCCCGTTCCTGCGCGGCTACGCGCCGTCCGGGGTGCCCGCCGACGGACGCTTCCAGACCGCGGCCTCGGCCCTCGACG
>VERK01000080.1 GCA_018882725.1 Actinomycetota bacterium
AGGCCGTTTCGGCCACTGACACCGCACCGTGTCCGTAGCCGTTGGCCTTCACCACGGCGAGCAGACGTGCGGTGCCGGCGAACTCCTTCATCACAGCCACGTTGTGGGCAATGGCACTCAGGTCGATTTCGGCGACGGTGGCGCGCTGAGGTCTCATGCGTCGACCTCACAGAGCACATCGGCCACTGCCATCGGAAGATCGCCCGCCAGCAGCCCCACCGCCCGCCCACGACGGGCCGCGCGCGCGTGTACGAACGCAGCCGAGTACGCCGCCTCGAACGCCGGCGCACCCCGCGCGATGAAGGCGGCGGTGACTCCGGCGAGCACGTCACCGCTGCCGGCGGTGGCCAACCGTTCGTCGCCTTCGTCGACGACGGCGACTCGTCCGTCGGGTGCCGCGATCACGGTGGCGGGACCCTTGAGCAAACACACACAGTTCGCGTCGGCCGCGAGCGACCGCGCCGACGAGATGCGATCGGCCGACGGTGCGGAGCCGGTGAGTTGAGTGAACTCGCCGTCGTGTGGCGTGATCACCGTCGAACCACGACGATTCGCAGATACCGACAGATCGCCATCGAGAGCGAACAGCGCGTCACCGTCGATGACCATCGGCAGCGTCGCCTCGGCCACCACCCGACGCACGTCGGCCATGGTTGATCGTTCGCGTCCGAGACCCGGACCAATCACCATCGCGGCGAAGCGGCTGCGGGCGATCTCCACCACGTCGGGAGCCCATGCGAGTGAACCGACCGAACGACGAACCACCTCGCGAGGAATCGCACCATCCGACGATGCCCCCGGCGTCACGAGGTGCACGATGCCGGCACCAGCGCGCAACGCCGCCTCGGACGCGAGAGACGCGGCACCGACCATGCCCGGACTGCCGGCCACCGCGAGAACGGCCGCTTTCCACTTGTGAGCATCGGTGGCACGCGGAGGAACCGCCACGTCATCGGCATCGACCGCGAACACGCGCGACGACGACACGTCGAGACCGATGTCGACCACTTCGACATCGCCCGCGAACTCGGCACCGTCACCGAACAGCAATCCGGGCTTGAGCGCCGCGAACGTGACGGTGGCCATCGCGCGCAGCGGTCGTCCGTGAGCACAACCAGTCATGCCGTCGATTCCGGACGGAATGTCGACCGCCAAGACCGGCACATCAGTGCGCGGTGCCGTCCAGACACCGCGAAAGCCGGTTCCGTATGCGGCGTCGATCACCAAGTCGCAGTCGGGCAGTTGCTCGGGAGTTTCAGCAGCGTCGATCACGCGCACGCTGGTTCCGCGTTCGGCGAGGAATCGAGCGGCCACACGTCCATCGGCTCCGTTGTTTCCCGGGCCAGCGATCACCACCACGCGACGACCGTACGATCCGCCAAGCATGCGTCGGGCCCGACGAGCCACCGCCCAGGCCGCGCGCTCGATCAGGACGTGTTCGGCCGTTCCACCCGCCACTGCGGCGGCGTCGACCGCACGCATCTCGTGCGGTGTGAGAATCGGCCTCATGCTTCGAGGCTACGGACGTCGTCAGCGGTCGGCCACGACGTAGGCGATGGCCACGTGGTCGGTGTGTGTGAGGGACAGATGCCACGCGCCCACACCCAGGCGGTCGGCGTGTTCACGTGCTCGTCCAGCCACACGCAACACGGGTCGACCGCTCTCTTCGCGCTCGACCCACACGTCGTGGAACTCGAAGGCTCCGAGCCCGAGGCCCATGGCTTTCATCACGGCTTCGCGAGCGGCGAAACGGGCCGCCAACGAGGGCGCCTGATCGGCTTGGCTCGAGAGATCGTCGAGCTCGCGATCGGTGAACACTCGTTCGCGCATAGTGGGCGTCCGTTCGAGCGACGCGCGGAAACGGTCGATGTCGACCGCGTCGATGCCGACACCCACCACCATCAGTGTCGCCAGCGGTCGGCCACGTCACTGATGGGCACGATCAAGAGATCGGCCACCGAGATGTCGCTCAGCAATTCGTCACGCATCTGACCTTCGGTCTCCGACACCCAGTCGACCAATCGGTCGTAACGCCGGTCGTAGCCCTGGAGCACTCCTCGCATCACGGCCGCCGGCAGACGATCGTGGAAACGAACGTGCAACAACAGCAAACCGATCGTGAGACCAGCCTTCACTTCAGGAACGAAGATCACTGTTCGACCATCGGAACGGCCACGCGCGACCAACACTTCTTGTTGGTCGGCCACGCGGCGCTTGGTTCCCATCAGAACCGGATTGCGCTCGACCCGACTCGGGATGTCACGCGACAACCCGCCCCGGTCGACTACCGAAATGGTCGCCGCCGACACGTCACCTTCGATGCGATACCGCGTGAAGCCGACAACCGATTCGACGGCCGGATCGAGTTCGGCCAGCACCTTGAGCGCGCGGTACGACAACACATCGCGTCCCGTGCCGGTCTCGAGGACGGCTTGCACGAGGGCTCGGTCGAGAATCCCTTCGTCGCTGCGCGAGATACCAACGGTGACGGTCTTGGCCTGATGCTTGATCGCATCGATCGGACGTGTGAGTTCTTCGATCGCCCGGGTGAGCGCGAGCGTGAGATCGTCGACCACAGCAGCCGGGCTGCCGACCTTGCCTGTTTCTTCCTGATACGCCTCCACCGGTGACCGATCGAGCACGATGCGGAACATGGTGGCCAAGCGCACCGCGGTGCTGGCCTCGAGGTGGCCGTCGTAGGTGCCGGCCCGCAGCGTTTCGCGGAACCGCTCGGATGCCGACGCCAGGGCCGAGCGCAGGCGGCCCACGACCACATCGCCGTCGTCGGTCGCGAGCACGGTGTCTTCCACGATCTCGCGCGCTTCCCGAAGCGCCCGAGCCAGATCGTCGATCGCCCGGGCCGCTTCGTAACCGAAGAGGTGACCCACCATGGCACTCAGCACGAACGCCAGCGCCGCGTCGGTCGACGGAACGTCGACCACGGCCGAGGCTCCGCTGAATCGCTTGTCATCGCGGTCGGCCACCACGATCGGCGTGGCCTTGTGTGCGCGATAGATCGCGATCTCCTTGGCCACGTCATCGGCCGTTCCGCCCACGAGGCCGGCCGCACACACGAGGATGAGGGGCTCACACGACAAGTCGATGTGCTTCTTGTCCTCGGTGATGTCGCAAGAAATCGACTTGTAACACAGCTCGCTCAACTTGATTCGAACCTCGTGCGCCGCAATCGCGTTGTAGCCGTTGCCCACCACGGCCCAGTAGCGCTTGGAGGGCGCGTAACGCCGTGCGATGTCGCCGATGTCGGCTCGCCGACCGATCACGTCGCGCATCGCGTCGGGCAACGCACGCAGGGCCGAGAGCAACTCGTGGCGACGACGATCGGATCCGAGTCCCATGTGCGAAGTGATGGCACACGCCAGCAACACGCCCGCCGCCACCTGTGCGTAGAAGGCTTTGGTGGAGGCCACGCTCATTTCCACGTCGCGACCATCGGATGTGAACAACACGCCGTCGGCCTTGTCGCACAGATCGCTGCCCCGGCGGTTGACGATGCCGATGACGAGAGCACCGCGCGACCGGGCCAGATCGACGGTGCGATTGGTGTCGGTCGTGGTACCGCTCTGGCTCACCGCGATCACGAGCGTGTCGGACATGTCGAGACGCAGTCCGAATCCGGACAACTCGGTGGCCGTGACCGGATCGACGTCGAGACGACCATCGCTCAATTCGTCGAGAAGATTGGCGCAACTCTGTCCGGCCACCGCGGCCGTGCCCTGACCGATCACTCTGATCTTGGTGATGGCACCACTGGTGAGACGCGACACCACCGCGGCCGGAAGAGCGCGCGAGCCTGGGCGAGCCACCAGACGTCCATCGACGTCGGCGATTTTTCCGCGCAACGTCTTGCGCAGACTCTCGGGTGCTTCGCCGATCTCCTTCAACAAGAAGTGCGGAGCGTCGCCACGATCGATGTCGCGAGTCGTGACTTCGGCACGAGTGAGTTCGGCGTCGTCGACCGGCATCTCCGTGCCGTCGTACGACAGCCGCCTGATGCCCTCGACGGTGCCCGCCCGCTCACCGTCGAGCACCACGATCTGACCCTTCACATCGGATGCCGACGACGTCATCTCACCGTCGAGACGCAGATAGCGCGCGGTTTCTTCGACGACTCCGTACGGTTCGCTGGCCACCACGTAACAGTCGTCGGCGAGACCGACGAACAAACCCTGACCACTGCCGTGCAGCGCGACGAAGAGACGATTGGGATCGTCACTGGCCGCGGCCGCGATGGCGACCGACCCCTCGAACGATGCGACCGTCCGCCGAAAGGCCTCCACCGGTTCGGCTCCCTTGGCGCGATGCGTCGACATCAGCGACGGAATGACCTTGGCGTCGGTGGTGATCGCATGCGCGAAGCGCAGCCCGTGCTCGATACGAAGATCGCCGTGATTGTCGACGTCACCGTTCAAGGCCGCGATCACGTACGGATCGGGTGACGAGTCGACGAATTCGCTGTTCACCGGATGAGCATTGGGTTCGGAGATGATGCCTACACTCGCCCACCGCGTATGACCCACCAATGACGTGCGCGCAGCCGGATTCGACAACGCACGCCGCAGTAGATCGTCGCTAGCCACGGCGGCACGCAGGGCCCGCGTGTTGTCGCCGAGCTCACCGATCTCGGCCGCGGCCTTGTACACGAACGAGAGAACTGAACCGTCGGCAACCGAACGTACCGACCGGTTCTGGAAGAGCGGATCGGTTCCGCGTTCATCGAGTGCGTGACGCAACGTCGGATCATCACCAGATAGTCCGTGATTCCACACGAAGACGTGAATGCCCGCCGAGTCGCGACCACGCACCTCGAGCCGATCGAGCACCGACAGAGACTGTTGAATCATGAGATAGCCGGCGATGGCGGCCGTGCTCGCCTCGCGGCCGGCCAGATCGGCCACGGCGCGAGCGGTGCGCAAGCGGTCGTTCCGAATCGACCACACCACGTCGCGCGCGGCGATGACACGTGAGGAGAGTCGCTCGAGTTCGTCGTCGCTCAGATCACTGGCCCCATCGTCGAGGGTCCGCTCGACCTGAGCGATGGCGGCATCGATCCGATCGAGTCGCGCTTCGATCCCGACTTCGAGTTCACGCTGGTCGAGAAGCGCCCGACATCCCGGCACACCCTTCAGGATCTCGTTGACCCCACCCACCAGATCGGTGATGTCCTCGAGTGACGACGACTGCGCGGCGCGGTCGAGCGGCGCGAGGATCGAATCGACCGTCGGGACCCCACGGGTCGACGGACGGCTCACCAGAGCGATGATGCCGCACATGTCGAACAGGTTACCGAGGGGTCGGGGACGCCGATGATCAGGCGAAACGCTCGGCGGCCACGGCACAGAGCCGATCGACCACGGCCTGCGCTTCGTCATGTGACGCCGCTTCGGCCATCACGCGCACCAGAGGCTCGGTCCCGCTCGAACGAACCAACACCCGGCCCTCGGAACCGAGACGCCGTTCTTCGGCCGTGATCTCGTCGCGCATCTCAGCAGCGGCGTCAGCCGGACGACGACCCACGCGCACATTGCGAAGCACTTGCGGATACGTGGTCATCACGGCCGACGCCAACTCGGACAGACTGCGCGCACGACGACGGGCCAGAACCGACACGAACACGGCTGCCACGAGGCCGTCGCCGGTGGTGCCCATGTCGCGATGAATGATGTGGCCACTCTGTTCGCCGCCGAGCACGAAACCACCGTCGTCCATGGCATCGAGAACGTGGCGGTCTCCGACGGGTGTGGTGACCACCTGAATTCCGGCCGCTTCCATGGCCCGATGGAATCCGAGATTGGCCATGACCGTGGCCACCACGACGCTGCCGGCCAGACGACCTTGCTCACGCCGTTCGAGTGCCGACAACGCGATGAGTCGATCACCGTCGACCACCTGTCCACGATCGTCGACCGCAATCACACGATCGCCGTCACCGTCGAATGCGAACGCGAAGTCGACGCCACCCATCTGACGCACGAAGTCGCACAACTGACGCGGTGCGGTGGCCCCGCACTCGCGGTTGATGTTGGTTCCGTCAGGAGCATCGTTGAGCACGATCACATCGGCACCGAGCGCACGGAACACGCGCGGGGCCGCTTCGTACATCGCGCCGTTGGCGGTGTCGAGTACCACGCGCGCGCCAGCCAAGCAGCGCTCGGCGAACAACGACACCACGTGGTCGACGTACCACGACAACGCTTCGGCACGTGGAACCACGGTGCCCACGCGACGCGGAATCGATCCGCTCGGCTCGGCGGCGAGGATGGACGCGAGTTCGACCTCGATCGCCTGCTGCGTGGCGTCGTCGACTTTGCGACCACCGGCCGCGAACACCTTGATGCCGTTGTCGGTGTACGGATTGTGTGAGGCCGTGATCACCACACCGGGAACACCGTCGCGCGCAGCCAACGCAGCGATGGCCGGCGTCGGCACAACGGCAACGTCGTCGACGTCGACTCCTTGAGCCGCCACACCGGACGCCAACGCGGTCTGCAGAGCCGGCCCGGATTCGCGCGGATCTCGGCCGATCACCAGACGCGAGGGCGACAACACCCGACCAATGGCACGACCGAGGGCCAGGGCGTATTCGGGTGTGATCTCTTCGATGGCGACGCCACGTACCCCATCGGTTCCGAACCGCGGGTGCGCGGGTGCCGACATGCGGCGCTCGCTCAGCGCTTGGTGTACTGAGGCGCCTTACGGGCCTTCTTGAGGCCGTACTTCTTGCTCTCCTTGCGACGCGAGTCGCGGGTGAGCAGTCCGGCCTTCTTGAGGGCGGGGCGCGCTTCAGGGTCGAGTTCGGCGAGCGAACGAGCCAGACCCATGCGCATCGCGCCGGACTGACCCGTTACTCCACCACCGATGATGGTGGCGTCGACGTCGTACTGCTCGGCGGTGTTGGTGACACGGAGAGCCTCGACAGCCGAGTTGCGCTGCGTCGCGGTGCCGAAGTACTGATCGATCGGCTTGCCGTTGATGACGACCTTGCCGGTGCCCGGGCGAACGCGCACACGCGCGATGGCGGCCTTGCGACGTCCGGTGGTCTGAGTAAGGGGCTTGCTCATGATGCGATCCTTCAGCGGGCCTTGGCGTGGTCGATGTTGCGAACGGTCGGGTTCTGCGAAGAGTGCGGGTGCTCGGAGCCGCCGTACACCTTCAGCTTCTTGATCATCTGACGACCGAGAGGACCCTTGGGCAACATGCCGCGAACCGAGTTGCGGATGGCTTCATCGGGACGGCGCGCCAACAAGTGAGCGAAGGTCTCGCTCTTCATACCGCCGGGGTAACCCGAGTAGCGGTAGATCATGTGGCGATCGGCCTTACCCGACGTCATGACGACCTTGTCGGCGTTGATGATGATGACGTGATCGCCCATATCCATGTGCGGTGCGAACACGGGCTTGTGCTTACCGCGCAAGAGACGGGCGGCTTCGGTGCACATGCGACCGAGCACCATGCCCTCGGCATCGAGGACATGCCACTCGCGCTTCACATCGCTGGCCTTGGGTGAGTAGGTGCTCATGAGAACTTCTTTCGACGAGCTGGCGCGGTACACCGACCGCACACAGGACCCTGGAATGATACGGGCCTAGTACCCGACTTCCCACAGGCACAGACCCTCGGGAGGGGCCACCTGACCTGCGGCTGACCGGGAACGGGCGGCCAAGATCCCAGAGATCTGACCGGGGGTGATCTTGCCGGTTCCGACGTCGACCAGGGTGCCCACGATCGAACGGACCATCTGGTGGCAAAAGGCCGTGGCCCTGATCTCGAAACGCAGGAGTCGGGCCCCGTGTTCGGTGCGCTGTTCGGTCCATTCGGCCGAGAGCACCCGGCGGACGAGCGAGTGCTCACCCTCTTTGGGACGGCGGCAGAACGACGAGAAATCGTGCTCCCCCACCAATGGATCGCAGGCCATCTGCATGAGTGGCAGGTTGAGCGGATGGCTCACGTGCCACGACGTCGCGGCCATGAACGGGTCGGGCGTCTCGTCGTTCAGAACGAGATAGCGGTAGTGACGCCAGGTGGCCGAGAAGCGAGCCGAAAAGTCGGCATCGGCCGGTGCCGCCTCACGCACCACCACACCCGGAGCACACATCTTGGTGAGGCGTCGCGGCAACGACTCGAGATCGAGATCGACCGGCAGATCGACACTCACCACTTGACCCCACGCATGAACGCCGGCGTCTGTGCGGCCGGCACCTTGGACCTCGACCGCGCGCTGCGAGATGGTGGACAACGCGTCGTTCAGCGACCCGGCGACCGTGCGCACACCATCGTTGGTGGCGAAGCCGTGGAAGTGCGAGCCGTCGTAGGCCAACAACAGACGAACCCGCCGTGAGGCGGGTTCGTTCGAAGACATGAGCGTGGTGGTCAGAGAGCCCGGTGACGGACTCGTTCGAATCAGACGAGTTCGACGCGAGCCATCGGGGCGTTGTCGCCCTGACGCGGACCCAGCTTCAGAATGCGCAAGTAACCACCGTTGCGGTCGGCGAAACGCGGAGCGATGTCGGCGACCAGCTTGTGGGTCATCTCCTTGTCGCCCAGGTACGCCTGGAGCTGGCGGATGCGGTGCAGACTGGCGGCATCGCCGTCCTGAGCCTTCTTCGCCTTGGTGATGAGCTTCTCGGCGATGGGGCGCAAAGCCTTGGCCTTGGCCTCGGTCGTCTCGATCGCCTCTGCGGCGAACAGCGATGCCGCGAGGTTGGCCATCATCAACTTCTGGTGGGCAGCACTGCCACCGAAGTTGCGAGCGCGTCGGGGTGTTGCGGGCATGGTCGTCGTCTCTCTTCGTTCTGTTCGTTGTTCGTCAGCCGCGCAGCGAGAGACCGCGCTCGTCGAGCTTCTGCTTGACTTCGTCGAGGCTCTTCTGGCCGAAGTTGGTGATGTTGAGCAGATCGTCTTCGGTCTTCTGCAGGAGCTCACCGATGGTGTTCACCTGCGCGCGCTTCAAACAGTTGCGCGGACGCTCGGACAGATCGAGTTCTTCGATGGCGATGTCGAGATCGGGGCTGGATGCACCGGCCTGGATGACTTCACCGAGTTCGAGACCCTTGGGCTCGTCGGACAGATTGGCCACCAGGTCGACGAGCGAGCGGAGCGTGGCACCGGCCGACGCCAGGGCTTCGCGCGGGCTCATGGTTCCGTCGGTCTCGATGTCGATCACGAGACGGTCGTAATT